>JALSGU010000017.1 GCA_026982575.1 Paracoccaceae bacterium
GATCGCACCGAATGCGGCCCTGTTTGCCCCGCCCAAGGTCTGTATCTGGCCGATGTGCGGTATCCGATTGATCCGTTTAACCGGTTGCATCTGCCGCTGGAACCGGTGCAGCATCTGGCCACCGGCATTGGCGCTACCATGCTGGAACAAATGCCGCTGCCATTATTGGTGATTACCCGCAAGGGCCGCGTGGCGCAGGCCAATCAATCAGCGCTGGACCTGTTTCCGAACCTGCGCATCCGCCAGCATTTTTCCGGCGTATTTGAATCGGATATTTTTATCAAAGCCGTGAATGCCGCAATTGATAAAGGCAAAACCGGCAAGGTAAAATTCCATACCGAAAACTGGGGTGAACGGCATTTTAACGCCCATATCGGCCTGCTGCCCGGCGGCAGTGAATTTGGCAAAAACATCCGCGTGATTGTCGCGATCGAAGAACGCACGCTGGTGCGCAAAGCCGAACAAATGCGCAGCGATTTTATCGCCAATGTCAGCCATGAACTCCGCACGCCGCTGGCGTCCATATCCGGCTATATCGAAACCCTGCAAGGCCATGCCAAAGATGATCCAGAGGCCCGAGACCGGTTTTTGAAAATAATGGCTGCACAGGCAGGGCGGATGCAGAACCTTGTCAGCGATTTGATGTCATTGAACCGGATCGAATTGGGCGAACATAAAACTCCGCGCGAAAAATGTGGGCTGAACGCGCTGGTATCCGAGGCCGTGGCCGATGTGCAGCCCTTGCAGGAAAAAATGAATGTGCAGATCAAGGTGGATTTATTGCCCGATATGTCGCCGGTTTCAGGCGATAGGGCGCAGCTTAGTCAGGTGCTGATCAACCTGTTTGAAAACGCTATGAAATATAACAGTGCCGATAGTCCGATTATGATCACCACTGCAATACCAAGCAAGGATTACCCCGGCATGGTCGGCATTTCGGTGCGGGATTTTGGCGAAGGCATTGCTGCTGAACACCTGCCCCGCCTGACCGAACGGTTTTATCGTGTCAGCGTTGCCAAAAGCCGTGACAAAGGCGGCACAGGGCTGGGGCTGGCTATTGTTAAGCATATATTGAATCGCCATAACGGCGCACTTGAGGTCAGCTCGGAAATTGGCGAGGGATCCGTGTTTACGGTGTGGCTGCCCATCGCGCAATAACCGAATCCAAAACGCTTGATACCCCTGCCGGATTTATCGAAAAACCCAAGAATATTGGCAAAAGCCCCCCCGTTTTTATGTTTTTGCTTTTAGTAATATATGGTTAAGGCGTCATAAAACCGTCATTGGATTGCAGCATTACCGTATGCGAATCGCTCTAGGTTGCCTTTGAAATTAACCTGAGACGGAGCAACCCTATGAAACACACGATTATAACCTGTATGGCGATATTGATGGCGGGCCCCGCGTTTGCGCGCGATGAAATCCGTATTGTCGGGTCATCGACAGTATTCCCGTTTGCCACGGCTGTGGCCGAACAATTCGGGCGCAACCCCGATTTTTCAACCCCGATTGTTGAATCCACCGGATCGGGCGGCGGCATGAAATTGTTTTGTGCAGGGGTTGGCGAAACCCACCCTGACATCGCCAATGCCTCGCGTCGAATGAAAGCCAAGGAATTTGTGCAATGTCAGGAAAATGGCGTTGACCAAATTGTCGAGATCATTATCGGCTATGACGGTATTGTCATTGCCAATGCCCTGCGCGGGCCAAAATTCAGCCTGACCATTGAGCAGCTTACGCTGGCTTTGGCAGCCCAAGGCCCTTTGCCCGAAACCTGGAACGATATTGACCCTTCCTTGCCGGCCATCGCCATTGAGGTGCTGGGGCCGCCGCCATCCTCGGGCACCCGCGATGCATTTGAAGAACTGGTCTTGCAAGAAGGTTGTGAAACCACCGATCTGGTTGCCTGCGAAGGTATTTCCATCCGCGAAGACGGCGTTTATGTCGATGCTGGCGAAAACGACAATCTGATTGTATCAAAGCTGGAAACCAATCCCAATGCACTGGGCATATTCGGGTTTTCGTTTCTTGACCAGAATTACGATGTGATCAAAGGCGCTTCGATCAACGGGGTTGAGCCGGAATTCGATAATATCCTGGCTGGTGAATATACGATTTCGCGTTCGCTATATGTATATCTCAAGACTGCACATATCGGCATGATACCGGGGCTTGAAGCGTTTATGGATGAATTTACCTCTGATGCCGCCAGCGGCGAAGACGGATATCTTGCAGATAAGGGTTTGATTCCGCTGGACGAAGCGCAGTTCTTGCAAAATGTCGATGCGGTCAGGAACCTGACATCAATGTCCGGCGACGGGCTGCACTAATGGCTGCTTTTGTTGCGGTATTGATCACAGTGATTGCGGCGGGATTTTTCTTTTTATCCCGCCGCAAGGCTGTTCTGGTCAGCGGCGGGGTTTTGGCCAGCCTGCACTCCCGCCCCGGTTATCACGGGTTTTACAGCTTTTTGTGGGTAACACTTTTTGGTGCGGGGGCCTTGCTGGTCTTTACAAATTTGTCGCTGCATCCTGCCTTGGCGCTAGGGGTTGCAGCGATTGCCGGAATTGCCAGCAGCCTGAATATCAGGGCTGAAACACGGGCGCGCAACAAGTCGGAAAAAATCGTCACCGGCATTCTGTTTGCTTGCGCTGGCGTTGCGGTTCTAACCACCATCGGCATTGTTTTGTCACTGGTATTCGAGACCTACAATTTCTTTGAAAGCATCGGCTGGCGGGTCGATAAATTTTTGTTTGGCCCGCGCTGGTCGCCGTTATCCGGCCTGCAAGACGGGGTGATTGACCCCGACCGCGTCGGCATTATGCCATTATTGCTGGGCACCGCCATGATCACCGGCATTGCCATGCTTATCGCCACACCGATTGGTTTGTTTGCCGCAATTTTCCTGTCGGAATTTGCCAGTTTACGGTTGCGCGGCTGGGTCAAGCCGATGATGGAGGTTCTGGCCGGTATTCCCACCGTGGTTTACGGGTTTTTTGCCGCCATTACTGTTGCACCGTTCTTGCGGGATACCGGCGGGTTGTTCGGGGTTAATGTAGCCTCGGAAAGCGCGCTGGCGGCGGGTTTGGTGATTGGCATCATGATTATCCCGTCGATTTCGTCATTGGCCGATGATGTGATCAATTCGGTGCCGCAATCCTTGCGCGACGGGTCTTATGCTTTGGGGGCCACAAAGGCCGAAACCGTGCGCCAGGTTGTGCTGCCTGCTGCCCTTCCGGGTATATTTTCAGCACTGCTTTTGGGGGTTTCGCGCGCTGTTGGCGAAACGATGGTGGTGGTAATGGCCGCTGGCCAAGGCGCCAACCTGACCGCAAATCCGCTAGAGGCGGTAACAACCGTAACCGTGCAAATCGTGATGCTGATTACCGGCGATACCGATGCATCCACCGCAGCGGGGCCGGCATTTTCGCTGGCATTCACGTTGTTTTGCCTGACGCTGGTTCTGAATATTCTCGCGATGCGATTTGTTCGGAAATACCGCGAAGTTTATGAATAGGAGCCGGTTATGATCAACATGGCAGAGCTATCCAAAAAGCACCGATCCGCCGAATCGGCCCAGCGGTTGCGCAAGCGCAAAGCCAGCCAGAAACGGCTTGTGTCTTATGGCATTCTGGCAATTACCCTTTCGGGTATGGCTTTGGCGACCTTGCTTTGGTCGGTGCTTGGCAAATCGGCAGGGGCATTAACCGAACACCACATCCAGCTGGAAATCACGCTGGATGCCGATTTGATCGACGTTGAAAATATCGCGCAGGCCGATTTTGCCAAGCTTACGAAAAACATGCTGAAAAGCCGGTTTCCATTTGTAAGCGGCCGCACGGACCGGCGCGAGATGAATGATATTATCAGCGCTGGCGCGGCCTATGAATTGCGCGATCTGGTAACAGAAAATCCCGATATGCTTGGCCAGACCGTGGCATTTGATTTCCTGGCCTCTGACATTGCCGATCTTTATTTCAAAGGCGCTTACGGGCAGATTGCACCCGCGCCGCATCAGGGGGAATTAACCCTTTCGGTTGATGGCGACAGGGTTTCTTTTATCGCGTCAACCGATGATTTTGCCCCCTATCTTGCCCCGTCCCGCGCCCGTTTGCTGATGCGTGCTGATGAATTGCGCATTGAGGCCGGCTTGCAAGAAAACGGGCGCCGTGTGTTTACCGAACAGGGCAATCCGGCCGAGGCGGCAAAACGTGAAACCGCACGGGACGCCCGCATAGCCGAGGCCGAAGCACTGGAAATACTGGCCGGGCAACCGGACGGGTTTTTTGAACCCGATGCCTTTACCAGCTCGATTTTTCTAAAGCTCGGGCAGGTCTGGGTGCAGGTCGAAACCATTTCTGCCAATGCTGGCACCGGCAAAATACTGGGCGATGTCGAAAGCAGCATTTTTGCTGCGGATGAATGGCAATTGCTGATCTATGAAGATGCCCCGATCACCCGCAAAGTTTCCGATATTCAGGCAATTTTGCTGGAAAACCTGCGCGAGGAAGGCAGGGTTTCCAAGGGTATCAACACGCATTTCTTTACATCCGGTGACAGCAGGGAACCGGAACTGGCAGGCATCTGGGGCGCGGCGGTCGGGTCTTTCTGGACCATGATGGTCACCATTATATTCGCGTTTTTCATCGGGGTTCCAGCCGCGATTTACCTGGAGGAATTCGCCCGCGACAACAAATTCACCCGCATGGTGGAAATCAATATCAACAACCTTGCGGCGGTGCCATCCATCGTGTTTGGCTTGTTGGGCCTGTCGGTTTTTATCGGGTTTATGGGCATGCAAAGATCATCGCCGATTGTTGGCGGCATGGTGCTGGGCATCATGACCTTGCCGGTGATTATCATCGCGGCGCGCGCTGCCATCAAAGCCGTGCCGCCCAGCATTCGCGATGGGGCGCTGGCGCTTGGCGCGTCGGATCTGCAGGTTTCCATGCACCATGTTTTGCCTCTGTCGATGCCCGGTATTCTAACCGGCACCATTCTGGGTATGGCCCGCGCATTGGGGGAAACCGCGCCGTTGATTATGATCGGCATGGTGGCGTTTATTGTCGATATTCCCGATGGTCCTACGGATAATGCCACCGTGTTACCGGTGCAGATTTTCCGCTGGGCCGACTTTCCCGAACGGGCATTCGAGGCCCGAACCGCCGCTGCCATTGTGGTGTTGCTGGCGTTTCTGTTTGCAATGAATCTAACAGCAATTCTGTTAAGAAAACGCTTTGAGCGGCGTTGGTAGGATATGAACATGATCAAAATGAAAACCCGCAATGTTGATGTTTTTTATGGTGAAAACCATGCCATCAAAGATGTCAGCATTGATATTCTGGATAAAACCGTAACCGCCTTTATCGGGCCTTCGGGCTGTGGCAAATCAACCTTTTTGCGTTGTCTGAACCGCATGAATGACACAATTTCAATTTGCCGCATCACCGGCGAATTGCTGATGGACGATGAGGATATTTACGCCAAATCGGTTGATCCGGTGCAATTGCGCGCCCGTGTCGGCATGGTGTTTCAAAAACCCAATCCTTTTCCGAAATCCATCTATGACAATGTGGCGTATGGCCCTAAAATTCACGGGCTGGTCGATAACAAAAGTGACCTTGACGAGGTGGTTGAAAAATCGCTGAAACGCGCGGCAATCTGGGCGGAGGTCAAAGACCGTTTGAATGAAAGCGGCACGTCGCTGTCGGGCGGCCAGCAACAACGCCTGTGCATCGCGCGCGCCATTGCCACCGCCCCCGAGGTGTTGTTGATGGACGAACCGGCCAGCGCGCTGGACCCGATTGCAACCGCCCAGATCGAGGAACTGATCGACGAGCTGCGCCACCGGTATTCGGTGGTGATTGTCACCCATTCCATGCAGCAGGCGGCGCGCGTTTCCCAGAAAACCGCGTTCTTTCATATGGGCGATATGGTTGAATACGGTGACACCACGGAAATTTTCACCAATCCGGTGGATCAACGCACACAAGATTACATTACCGGACGTTTTGGTTAGGAGCATATCATGGAAGAAAACGCACATATCGTTTCGGCATTTGACAAAGAGCTGGCCCATATTCAGGACCAGATTTCACAAATGGGCGAACACGCCGCTGCGGTGCTGCAAACCGCCTTGCAAGCAGTTAAAAAACGGGATCCGGCGCTGGCCCAGAAAGCCATCGAGATGGATAAAATACTGGATGATTTTGAGCTGGAGATCGAAGAGCGCGCCACACAGGTAATCGCCTTGCGCCAGCCCATGGCGCTGGACCTGCGGGTGCTTATTTCTGCCATCAAAATCGCCACAACGCTGGAACGCATTGGCGATCTGGGCAAAAACATTGCCCGTCGCGCGCTGGTGCTGTCGGACGGTAAAAAACTGAAAATCACCAGCTCGGTTGTGCAAATGGGCAAAGCCACCCGCAAACAGCTGGATGCCATCATGGCCGCACACACGGCGCGCGATGCTGATCTGGCGGTGGAAATCTGGGAAAACGATGTTGATCTGGATGAAATGTATAACAGCATTTTCCGCGAGGTGGTGACCTATATGATGGAAGACAGCCGCAAAATCTCGGCTGGATCACAGCTGTTGTTTATTGCCAAAAACCTTGAACGCATCGGCGATCATACCACTCATATTTCCGAGATGATTTATTATGTGGTCCATGGTAAGCCATTGGGCGATGACCGCCCAAAAGGCGAGCCGCTGGCCTATAGTGAGGAATAACCGAATGTCGATCAAAATTCTGGTAGTGGAGGATGAAGAAGCCCTGCAACACCTGCTGGAATATAACCTGAGCCGCGAAGGGTTCGAGGTTACAGTGGTGGCGGATGGTGCCGAGGTCATGGATATGGTTCATGAAATCGAACCGGATTTTGTGCTGCTGGACTGGATGTTGCCCAATATTTCGGGCATTGAAATCTGCCGTCAGATCCGTGCCAAAACGGCCACGCGCCATATTCCGATTATCATGGTAACCGCGCGCGGCGAAGAAGAAGACCGGGTGCGGGGCCTTGACAAGGGTGCCGATGATTATCTGACCAAGCCGTTTTCGATTTCAGAACTGGTGGCCCGCATCAAGGCAGTGCTGCGCCGTGTTAACCCGGCAATTGTCGGCAGCGTGGTTAATTTTGCCGATATTACGCTTGACCGTGAAACCATGCGGGTCAAGCGCGGTAAGCGCAACATTGACCTGGGCCCGACCGAATTCAAACTGCTGGATGTATTTATCCAGCGCCCGGGCCGTGTTTTCAGCCGCGAACAATTGCTGGACAGGGTCTGGGGGCAGGATGTTTATGTGGAAAACCGCACCGTGGATGTGCATGTAGGGCGGTTAAGGAAGGCGTTGAACAAACGCGGAGAAATTGACCCGATCAGGACGGTGCGCGCCAGCGGGTATGCTTTGGATGAGACATATGGGGGGTGAGGCAGGAGGTGGTTTTGCGAAACCGGACTGTCTGTTAAGGTGTATTCCAACATGATGAAGGAATAGAAAAATGACCAAACGGTTTTACTCCTGCACCCTCTGGTTTATGCCTGCGGTGCCGGGCCGGTATCGGTTGATGGGCAGGCTAAGCTAGCCTTTTGTATACATTTTCCCTAAACTGAAATTCCGCTTATCCGCAAAGGCAAAAACATGACAACTGACCCAGACACAACCCGCCACAACATGAAAATGGCCAAGAAAAAGGCCGCGCGTGATAAAATTATGGCCACCAAGACCGAGCAGAAGGGCCTGATCATTGTGCATACGGGCAAAGGCAAAGGCAAATCCTCGGCCGCTTTTGGCATGATTTTCCGGCATATCGCATGGGGAATGCCCTGCGCGGTGGTGCAATTCATCAAAGGCGGTATGGAGTCGGGCGAGAAAAAACTGATCACCGAAAAATTCAGCGATATTTGCCCGTTTTATGCGATGGGAGAAGGGTTTACATGGGAAACCCAGGATAAATCCCGCGATATAGAAATGGCGCAGGCAGCTTGGGCCAAGGCCAAAGAATTGATTCTGGACGCGAAAAATTCGATGGTTTTGCTGGATGAAATCAACATCGCCATCCGTTATGATTATGTGGATATTGCCGAGGTAGTGGATTTTTTAACCACCCAGAAACCTGCCATGACCCATGTGGTGCTGACAGGTCGCAATGCCAAACCCGAATTGCTGGAAATCGCAGATCTGGCCACGGAAATGGAGCTGCTGAAACATCCGTTCAGGTCAGGGGTCAAAGCCCAAGTGGGCGTAGAGTTTTAGGGGCAATTATGAAACGCTCAGAAATAAACCGGATATTACGTGCTGGCGATGAATTTATTCAAAGTTTCGGGTATATTTTACCGCCCTTTGCCCATTGGTCGGCCGAAAAAATGCTTGCTGATAAAGCTCGGCTTTCGGGGATAGTTTCAGCAAAAACCGGCTGGGATATCACCGATTACGGGCAGGGTGATTTTAACCGGCTGGGGTTGTTTCTATTCACCACCCGCAACGGATCCCGATCAGACCTGCAACAGGGCGGCGGCATGTGTTATGCGGAAAAAATCATGATCTCTCGGCAAGACCAGATTTCACCGATGCACCGGCATATTTTTAAGGTCGAAGACATCATCAACCGTGGCGGTGCGACCTTGGCAATAAAAATGTTTGCATCAGATGCAGCAGGGCAAATCGCGCGCAAGGCCGACGTGCATGTCACCAGCGACGGTCAGGCATTGGTGCAAAAAGCTGGCGATATATTATTGCTGGAACCGGGGCAAAGCGTTACGTTGATGCCCGGTAACTGGCATGAATTCTGGGGTGAGGGCGGTGATGTTTTAATCGGTGAGGTCTCTACCGTGAACGATGATCAAAACGACAATATCTTTGAAGCCCCGATCGGCAGATTCGCCGACATAGTTGAGGACGAACCGCCCCTGTATTTACTGGTTTCGGATTACGACAAATGGTTGGGCTAGCCCGGGCAGCCCTGCACCTCTACGGCGCGGGTTTCGCCCAGAATGGTTACCCTGATATTATCGCGGTTCAAAAACATCGGCCCAGCGCCATACCAGCTTAGCCCCGCAGCGGCGGTGATGGCGCGACCGGCGGATCGGGTGTCGGTTTCGGTGATCCAGATATCTTTGCTGTCATATTCGATCACCGTAACCGGATTGCGAAACCCGGAATCAAACCGCAATTGCGCAGTGATTTCATAATCAGCGCCATCGGGTTCGATCCGGCAGGAAATATCACGCAACCCCGCCGATTGGCCGGTTAGCGGCACATTGCGCATTGCCGCCTGAATTTCGGCTTTTCCCTGTTCATCCGCGCCATTCAATCGGGTCAGAAACACGGCATCCGCAGGGATGCAAATATCCGAACACACCCCGAATTGCAGGTTAAGCGCAATGCGAACCGGCCCGCTGGTCTGCGGGGTGATTAAAATGGGCAGGACCAGTTTATCAAAATATCCAACCGATTGCAGGCCCGCAGTTTCAAAAACCTCTGGTGTTGGCCAAGTGATTGAAACACCACCGATATTTCGAGACCCGTTCCATTCAAGCACCGGCGGCAGCCCGCCAACACCCGGCGCACGCCAATAGGTTTTCCAACCCGGTTCAAGATCAAATTCCAGCGCCATCTGATAACTGCCATCGTCCAGCTGCCAGCCTTTTAGCAAGCGCACTGAACCATAATCTACATCCTGAGCAGCAAGAGTGGTTGGCAAAATCGCGGCCAACAGGGCAAAAATCCGAAACATCGGGATTCCTTTTTCAATTTTCTTCTTGTCATAACCGTAATTTGCAAAAGGAAAAGTAACAACTGCGATAGCGGGGTGCTTGAAATCCGGCCTCCAAGAGCGCATTTTCATAAGATGAAAACCAAACAACCCGAATCGCTCGCCGAGGAAATCCCGTTTCTGGATGGAAAGCTGCTGGTGGCAATGCCCGGCATGGCTGATCCCCGCTTTGAAAAGGCGGTGATTTTTATGTGCGC
>JALSGU010000018.1 GCA_026982575.1 Paracoccaceae bacterium
ATAAGATGAAAACCAAACAACCCGAATCGCTCGCCGAGGAAATCCCGTTTCTGGATGGAAAGCTGCTGGTGGCAATGCCCGGCATGGCTGATCCCCGCTTTGAAAAGGCGGTGATTTTTATGTGCGCGCATTCCCCCGAAGGTGCCATGGGGCTGATTGTCAATAAATCAGCCGATGATCTGGCTTTTGCTGACCTGATGAAACAGCTGGGCATTGGCTGGGATAAAACCCTGACCGGCCCAAAAGTGCATCTGGGCGGGCCGGTGGAACACGGGCGCGGCTTTGTTTTGCACCCTGCCGATTATCATGTTGATGATTCCACCATGGCGATTGGCGATGAATACGGCATGACCGCCACGCAAGAAATTCTGAAAGATATCGCCAGCGGCAAAGGTCCGGATCGCGCTATTTTGGCGCTGGGATACACAGGCTGGGGACCGGGGCAACTGGAATCAGAACTGCAAAACAACGGCTGGCTGATTTGTGATGCGGCACTTGAGCTGGTGTTTTCCGATAAGGATACCGGCAAATGGGAACAGGCCCTGACCAGCCTTGGGTTTGACCACCGGCTTTTGTCAGCCGATGGTGGCCGCGCCTAGCCATTAACGCGCGGTGCCGCCGCCCGTTGCAGCCGGTCATTGATCGCCAGGCCAAGGCCGGTATCGGGAACAGGCGCCACCGCAAACCCCGCCAGCCCGTTTCTTTTGCAAATCGCGTCCATTTTGCGCAGTGAATCAAATAACGCCATCGCGGCCTCGGTAAGGTTTGCGTTTGCCGACAGGTTAAGCCCCGGCGCCTGGCGCGGGTTTGCACCAAAACCCAGCCATGCCTCGTTGGCGCGGGGTTCACTTGCATTCATGCGCACGGCCACATCCGGCGCATAATGGGATTGCAGCTGCCCCGGTGCCGTGATCTGGCCGGTTTTTGCAATAACAGGAACCTGACCGGTAAGCTGCGTGATCGTTTCAATCGCCACACCCCCGGGGCGCAGCAAAACCATCTGGTTGTTTTCAAACCCGATAATGGTTGATTCCACCCCGACACCGCAGGGGCCACCATCCAGAATTGCCGCGATTTTACCCTGTAATCCGGCCAGCACATGATCGGCGCTGGTGGCGCTGACCTTTCCCGAAGGATTGGCCGAAGGTGCTGCCACCGGCCCGCCAAACGCCTGCAAAACAGCGCGTGCCGTTGCATGGGCCGGGACCCTGATCGCCACGGTTTCCAAACCGGCGGTCACCAGATCAGACAGGCCGGATGCGGGTTTTTTGGGCAGCACCAATGTTAATGGCCCGGGCCAAAGCGGCAAAAGTTTTTCTGCTGCGTCAGGTATTTCGGCAAGGTCTTTCAGCATGTCAAAATCAGCCAAATGCACGATCAGCGGGTTAAAAGCCGGTCGGTCCTTGGCCTTGAATATTTTTGCCACGGCTGCATCATTGCGGGCATCCGCGCCCAGCCCGTAAACGGTTTCTGTGGCAAAAGCCACGGTTTCACCACCGCGCAACAATTCAGCTGCAGCGTTAATACCCTTGATATCCGGTTCCAGCATTTTGGTCTGCATGATTACGCCGCGTTTTGCTTGCCCATTTTGTTTCGGGCCAATAGTCTGATTGCTTACGACACTCCAACGCCCGCTGACAAGCGTTTTAAGGGATAAAACATGGCCTACCGCGCACCCGTAAAAGAAATCGAATTTCTGCTAAACACTGTATTGGGGGCCGGACAGCTGGCAAAAACCGACCTGTTCGCCGAAGCAACCCCCGATATTACCAGCGCCATCCTGAGCGAGGCCGCCAAGCTGGCCGACGTGGTTCTAACACCGCTGAACATCGCCGGAGACCTGCATCCTGCACGGTTGGAAAACGGGGTTGTGCGCTGTTCGCCCGGTTTTGCAGAGGGGTATCGCGCCATTGCAGATGGTGGCTGGGTTGGCATGAATGCGCGTGTTGAAAATGGCGGCATGGGCCTGCCGATGACCCTGACGGTGGCGGTCAATGAAATGATGTCCAGCGCCTGTCTGGCACTGGCGCTAAACCCGCTAATGACCCAAGGCCAGATCGAGGCATTGGAGCATCACGCCGATGATAAAATCAAGGCAATCTATCTGGAAAAGCTGATTTCAGGCCAATGGTGCGGCACCATGAACATAACCGAACCTAACGCGGGCACCGACGTTGGCGCGATTTCCACCAAAGCCACCGATAATAACGACGGCAGCTATGCGGTTACCGGCCAGAAAATATTTATCAGCTGGGGCGATCAGGATATTAGCGACAACATCTGCCATCTGGTGCTGGCGCGTCTGCCCGACGGGGCCAAGGGCACCCGTGGCATATCGCTGTTTATCGTGCCTAAATTCATTCCCGATGAAAACGGCAATCCGGGCAAGGCCAACAGCCTGCACACGGTTAGCCTTGAACATAAAATGGGGCTGCATGGTTCCCCCACAGCGGTAATGGCATTTGAGGGCGCTACCGGCTGGATGGTCGGGCCGAAAAACGGCGGTATGGCAGCGATGTTTACCATGATGAACAATGCGCGGCTGGGCGTGGGTATTCAGGGATTATCGCAAGCCGAGGCCGCTTTTCAAAAAGCACTGGAATATGCCGGAGAACGCAAACAGGGCATGGTGCCAATTGAAAACGGCACCGGCAGCATTGTTGATCATGCGGATGTGCGGCGCAATCTGATGACCATGAAAACCCTGACCATGGGCGCGCGCGCCATTTGTCTTGATACCGCGCTTAGCCTTGATCTGGCCCGCGCGCTGAACGGGGCCGCGGCTGAAAAACATGCCGCGCGCGCCGCATTTCTAACCCCCATCGCCAAGGCATTCGGCACCGATATCGGCTGCATGGTTTCCGAGATCGGCGTGCAGGTGCATGGCGGCATGGGCTATATCGAGGAAACCGGCGCCGCGCAATTTTACCGCGATGTGCGGGTAACCACGATTTACGAGGGCACCAACGGCATTCAGGCCATGGACCTTGTCGGGCGCAAAATGAAAGACAAAGGGCTGGCCTCGTTCGGTATTTTATCCGAAATCGGCCTGACCGCCGCGATGGCCATGGAAACGGCACCTGATCTAGGCGCGTTTATGGCAGCGGCCGAAACCAGCCTGACCGTCACCACCCATTACATGGTTAAGGCCGATATGAATGACCGCTTTGCCGGCGCAGTTCCGTTTTCGCGCGCTTATGGTTTGGCATTAACAGGGCATTACCTGCTGAAATCGGCGCTGGCAGACCCGACCCGGATGCCGCTGGCGCGGTTCCATATCCGCCAGATGATGCAGCAGGTTGACGCGCTGTGTTCAGCCGCGCGCGAAGGTGCCACCAGCCTTTATGCGCTGGATATGGATGGGCTGGCATCTTGAATATGCCAGAAAACACCATCCGGTTTCCCCATGATGCCCCGCCTGAAATAGGCGAAATGATCAAGATCGCTGATGGGATCCACTGGATCAGGCTGCCTCTGCCGATGAAGCTCGACCATGTGAATATTTATGCATTGGAAGACGGCGATGGCTGGACATTGATTGATACCGGCATGAATTCCCGCAAAACCCGCGATATTCTTGGCAGGTTGATGACAGGGCCATTGCAAGGCAAGCCGATCAAGCGCGTGATTGTCACCCATCACCACCCCGATCATGTCGGCACAGCGGGCTGGTTGCAATCAGACCACGGGGCGGAATTATGGACAACCCGCACCGCATGGCTGTTTGCGCGAATGCTGGTGCTGGATGAACAGGATATCTGGCCCGAGGAAACATTGGAATTTTACCGCCGCGCCGGTATGGACCAAGCATTTTACGACACCCGAAAATCCGAACGCCCGTTTAATTTTGCTGATGTCGTCGCGCCGATGCCGCTGGGGTTTCACCGAATTTCCGAGGGCGATACGATTAAAATCGGCCAACGCAACTGGCAGGTGCGGCTTGGCAATGGCCATGCGCCGGATCATATCACGCTGTGGTCTATGGATGATCCGATCGTGCTGGCCGGCGACCAAATCATTGCCGGAATTTCATCGAATCTGGGGGTTTACGCCACCGAACCAAATGCCGATCCGGTCGGCGAGTGGCTGCAATCTTGCGAAAAATTGCTGCCTTTTGCCAGACCGGACCATCTGGTATTGCCCGGCCATAAACTGCCGTTTTACGGGCTTGCGCATCGGTTGACCCAGTTAATTGACAACCATCATAATGCGCTGGAAAGGCTGGAAAGTTTTCTGGAAACCCCGCGCACCGCTGCTGAATGTTTTCCGCCTTTGTTCAAACGCAATATCGGCAAAGGCGAATACGGGTTGGCATTGGTTGAGGCCATCGGCCATCTAAACCACTTGCACAAATCGGGGAAAACAACCCGAACCCTTCGCAAAGACGGCGCATGGCTTTGGTATCTGGCCTAACGGTACTGATTTTGGTGCGTTAGTGTCCACCATTGATAGTGGACACTTAGGGGCGCTTTATGGCTGTAAAGCAGAAGAAGCGGCGGTGGTCAGATGAAGAGAAGCGTTCGATCTGTTTTCAGACGACGGTACCTGTTTGTGTTTCGGGGACGCCGTGGTGATCTGCTCAAGATCATTTGGTGGGACAGCCAAGGTGCCTGCCTGTTTTCCAAACGGCTTGAGCATGGTCGATTTGTTTGGCCTGCGGCTAAAGACGGCAAGATCAACCTGAACAAGGTCGATCCGCAAGCTTGGCTCACTTGGGTTCTGGAACACATTGCAGACCACAAAATCAACCGGCTGGAGGAACTGATGCCGTGGAATTATACTCCCGAGGAGTAGGCCGTGGATGCTTACTATTGAAACGCAATTTACTGTCTTTTATAATTCGGGTTTGCCATGAAAAAGGGCCACGCAATCGCGCAGCCCTTTTAGAAAACTTAAAAACCGCTTAGTTCTTGGCGTAGAATTCCACCACCAGATTTGGCTCCATCAATACCGGATAAGGCACATCACCCAAAGACGGCGTGCGGATATATTCGCAAGTCAGTTTGGATTGATCAACATTCATATATTCTGGAATATCCCGTTCAGGTGAAGCAATCGCTTCGATGATCAGGCCCATTTGACGGGATTTTTCGCGAACAGCAATCACGTCACCTTCGGCAACACGATAGGACGCGATGTTCACTTTTTTGCCGTTCACGGTTACATGGCCGTGGTTCACAAACTGGCGCGCCGCAAAAATGGTTGGCACAAATTTGGCACGGTAAACAACCGCATCCAAACGGCGTTCCAGCAGGCCAACAAGGTTTGCACCTGTGTCACCCTTGATACGTTCAGCATCAGCATAAATACGACGGAATTGTTTTTCGGTCAGATCGCCGTAATAGCCCTTAAGCTTTTGCTTGGCGCGAAGCTGCGTGCCGAAATCCGACAATTTCTGCTTGCGGCCTTGGCCGTGCTGGCCCGGGCCATATTCACGACGATTAACGGGTGATTTTGGGCGACCCCAGATGTTTTCGCCCATACGGCGATCAATTTTATACTTGGCAGCGGTACGTTTGGTCACGCGCTGGTTCCTTTCAACTTATTTATCCCGCGGCTTGGTCCAAAAACCGGTTCCCACTTTTTGGGCCGAGGGCATTCTGAAAGATGCTTTCCTTACCCGACCCTTATTAGCCGAGTGACAGGTTTCCCCTTGCGGGGTCCACAAACACCAATTGCCGGAACCTTGCGGTGCCGGATGGCGGGGTTATACGGGTTTGCAGGGCGGAGTCAAATGAAAACGGCCCTGCAATTGCAGGGCCGGATTATGCGGATTATGTATTGGCTTTTAGCCATGCCATAACTGTTTCAGGTGCGCTTTCACCATATGGATCATCGCCGTGGTTGTCCGAGCGGCCCGGCTCCTCGAACCATGCCTCGATCACGCCATCATTGACAATCGCCGCATAACGCCAGCTGCGCATGCCAAAACCGATATTGGATTTATCAACCAGCATACCAAGCTGACGGGTGAATTCACCGGCGCCATCAGGAATGACCTTGACGTTTTCCAGTTTCTGGTCCCGCGCCCATTTGTTCATCACAAAAGTATCATTGACCGACATCACATAGATTTCATCAATGCCTTGCGCCTTGAAATCGGCAGCACCGTTTTCATACCCGGGCAACTGGTATGTTGAACATGTAGGGGTAAAGGCCCCGGGCAGGGAAAACAGGATAACCCGCTTGCCTTTGAAATAGTCATCCGTGGTCTTGTCTTGCCATTTGAACGGATTGTCACCGCCAATTGATTCGTCGCGCACCCGTGTATGAAAAGTGATTTTCGGAAGTTTAATACCTGCTTGCATCGGCTTTTGGTCCTTTTGTTGATTTCGCCGCCTTTCTAGGGATTGAATTTACATTCATAAACCCCCAAGACGCATTTTGTGGTCTTTGTCACACCAAAAAGCTAGACAAAGGCAAAACCAAAAGGTCGATCATGCTTTCTTATCAACATTCCTATCATGCGGGCGGCCCTGCCGATGTGCATAAACATCTGGTTCTGGCTGAATTGTTAACCCTGTTAACCCAAAAATCCCGTGGCATTTCCTATCTGGAAACCCATGCGGGGCGGGGATTATATGATTTGGCCAGTGACGACGCCAAAAAAACCAACGAGGCTGCCGAAGGCATCAACGCCCTGCACCTGTCCGATTGCCCTTTGGCCAAAACCCTGCAAAACATGCGGCAAAAACATGGCGGAAACGCCTATCCCGGGTCTCCGATGATCGCGCGCGATATTTTGCGCGAACAAGACATGCTGCACCTGATGGAACTGCACCCGGTTGAATATCGCATTTTGCGGCAAAACCTGATGGGCGATGGTGTGTCTTTGCATAAACGCGATGGGTATGAAGGCGTGTTTGCTATTACTCCGCCCAAGCCCCGAAAAGGATTGGTGTTGATTGACCCGTCTTACGAGATCAAAACCGAATATGCCCAAGTTGCCGAATTCAGCCATCGGTTAATGGCCAAATGGCCCGAAGCCACAATTTTAATCTGGTATCCCTTGCTGGAAGCAGCCCGCCATATGGATTTGGTTGATGGGCTAAAACTGCCATTCATCAAACACGAGGTCGGCTTTGATCTGAAAGACGGCCAAGGCATGACCGGCAGTGGCCTGATACTGATTAACGCCCCCTATCGGAGCGATGAAATTCTGCAACGGGTTGAAAAGCAAAGCGCTGATATATTGCGCCCGCTGGCTTAAGGCCGGTTTACAAAAACTGCGTTGCCCAGCGCAACAGCAATGCTTTTTCCTGCGCTTTGGCATTTCGAGACCAGCTTCGCGCCCCCCTTGGTCGTTCCTCGGAAACACCCGCCGCGCGGCGCGCCGCCAGATCTGCTGAAAAAATCGCGAATGCCAGTTTTTGCCGGCCTTGGCTCTCGATATATCCCGCCAGACCACGGGTGAAATTCAAGGTGCCGG
>JALSGU010000019.1 GCA_026982575.1 Paracoccaceae bacterium
CGTTCCTCGGAAACACCCGCCGCGCGGCGCGCCGCCAGATCTGCTGAAAAAATCGCGAATGCCAGTTTTTGCCGGCCTTGGCTCTCGATATATCCCGCCAGACCACGGGTGAAATTCAAGGTGCCGGTTTTGGCAAAAACCTCGACATTGGGCACCGTAACCGCGTCGCCGTTCGGGCCTAGCAATTGCACCTTTTTCATCAGCTCCGCCAAGCCCTGCTGGCTGTTGCGCTGTGCCAAAAGCGCCGCCATTTCACCGGCTGAAATTTTTGAGCGGTCGGTCAGGCCGGAATGGTTGAAAAAATCAGGGTTGCTTTGGCGCACCAGCCCCGATGCCCAGCGCGACATATGCCGCGCAGAATTTCGCAATCCCGCAACCTGGTTTCCGGCGGCAAGTGATGCCTGCATGCCCAGCACCTCGGCGGTAAGATTGGTTGAGAAATACAGCATACTGCGCTGAATGCCGCGCAGATCACGGCTGAATTGTCGCCCGATCACATTGCCGCTTGCCACTGTTGCCCGCTGTTGCGGCGCCGGTAATGTCACGCCAAAAGCCGCGGATAATGTGCGAAAAACACTTGCAGTATAAGCACCGGGGTCGCGCACCGGCAGCCATCTGCTGCCACTATTACCCAAAGCACTGCGCGCCACGGTCCAATGATCAATGTCGTTTCCACGGCGATAATCATAGATCGGCCCGTTCCGGTTAACGATCTGCATCTCAGAGGTGTTAACCGCGGGCCGATACCGCGTGGCGCGGGCCTCCATGGTAATATTGTATGACCCGCCCGCCTTTTCCCATTCAAAGTAAACCCGGTTAAAATTCAGGTTCAAGCCGGAAATAGACGGATTATAACCAACCTGATCGGGCTGCTCCGCATCGATAAAATCAATTTTGGGCAGGGCGGTATCCACATAATAAAACCGCCCCGAAATGCTGCGAATGCCGGCCGATACCACCTGTTGGGCCAGTTCCGCCAGCGCGTCTGTATCCAGATGCGGATCACCGCCGCCAACCAGAAACAAGTTACCCTCCAGCCTGCCATTATTGATCGGACCGGTGCCAATTATGCTGGTTTCAAACCGAAAATTAGCCGGTAAATGCGCATCGGCATAAAGCGAGGTTATGGCCTTGGCCACCGATGCAGGGGGTTGGTCAAGGGTCGGATTATGCTGTTCCAGCACCCGCCCCGTGGCCAGATCAAGCACCACAAATCCGGTTTTATTACCAATGCCATGTTGGTTGATAATCGCATCGGCTGACAGCACCGGCACCGGCCGACCGGCACGCGCCGGCGGGCGGACCTCGCCATATGCGGCCAATGGCAGACCAGCCAAAACGCCACCCAGAAAATCCCGCCTTTTCATAAAATTATTATTTCCAAATCATTCCCAGTCGCCATTTTTGCGAATTTCAGTTGATGAAATATCGCGCATTGGCCCGCCAAGCAATGCCCATTTTGGCGGGCTGGCATGGGCCAGCGCCCCCGCCTGTGCGCTTGGCAACCGATATTGCCCATAGCGCTGCGCCATTACCGATAATCCGGCCTTTAGCTGCTCTCCGGGTCGGGCCAGCACGCCTATTGGCACGTTTTGTGCAATCCACTGCCAATCTTGCCACAAATGGAATTGCGCCAGATTATCAGCGCCCATCAGCCACACGAATTTGACGCGCGGGTATCGTTTTTGCAGCTCGGCAATGGTTTCAGCCGTATAC
>JALSGU010000020.1 GCA_026982575.1 Paracoccaceae bacterium
GATATTTCCACCATCGTTGATCAAAAAGGCATCGCGGTGCGGGCAGGGCATCATTGCGCCCAGCCCTTGATGGATTTTCTAGGGGTTAGCGCCACCTGTCGGGCGTCTTTTGGCATGTATAACACGTTGGACGAAGTGGATAAATTGGTCGATGCGTTAGAATTGTGCCACGAGTTGTTGGGGTAATAGCGGGGTGGCGAGTGGTGGGTGCAAGCACCCACCCTACATTTATCACTATTCCGGTTCCAACACCGTAATCCCCACAGATCCACCCCTTGCCAGATCCGCATCCAGTGACATCGGAATATATTCGCTGCGCCGCCAGATTACCGATAAATCATCATAATGTTTGGATAAAAAATGCCCGCTCTGGCCGGTTGAGGTAATAAACACAGAATTATCCAGATCATCAAAATCATACACCGCCCGAAACCCCGAAGCATTCACATTGGTAAAAGGTTCCGACCCGGTGCCACGGGTAAGACCCCGCATCAGGGTATTGTCACCGCCGGATGTTTCCTGCCAGATATTGGCCAGTGATGCCACAATCGGCACTTGCCCCAGCACCTTGTTTTCATGAAAGGCCAAATGGGCATCGCCCCAGCGCCAACGATTGATATTGCTGCCATATTTGGCTACCAATCCCTGAATGGCATCATCCAGCGCGATCGAGGCAATTTGCGTACAGCTTTCAATCTCGACAGTGGGTTTTACATCACACCAGGCGGATGCTCCGTCAATATCACGCAAGACCCGTTCCAGAAACAAAGGATTAACGGTGGTGATTTTTTCCGATAATTGCCCCAGATCATCTTGTATCAACCGCCCCTGAAAGGCGCGCACCCATGCCGCATAAATCAGCGGTTCGGGGTCGTGCTGGCCCATTTCGCCATTCCAGCTTGATAACAGGGCCAATGCCTCGCGGCGGCGCGCCCCATGGGTTCCGGGGTCGGCATTTTGATCGCCAAACCACAGGTTGGCCCCCATAAGCGGCAACAACAATCGCGCCGAAACCGAAACAATATCGGTCTGGATGGCGATAAAACTGCTCTGGGTGTGGAATTGCCGCGCATTTAACAACGCGGTGGCGCGCTGAATACGCTGGGTATCACCCCAGTCAAAGCTGAAATGTTCAGGGAATGGCTGGTCAGAAATCGCGTTATTGGTATTTACCACAATGCCGCTTTTCGGGTTTTCAATGCTTGGATTGCTTTCAAACGGATAAAATCCTTGCCAGTCATTCACCTCCAGCCAGCCTTGCGAGGGTATGCGGCCTCGGGTTGCATGGGCAGGGTCACGGCGCGGCATGGCGCCGGTGGTGACAATGGCAATAGTATCGCGATCTGCAAGAATGATATTGTTTGACGGGGCAACCACCTGTGAAACCGCAAGCGTTGCGGTTTCAACCGAATGGGCCGACATCAACGCCATGATCGATTCAATGCTGCGGTCTTGTTCTTCCAGCCCCGTCCATGCCAGTGAAATTTCATGGCCCGCAGTTCGCAGGCTGGCCACCCCGAAATGATCCCCCGGAATGACCGGCCCGTGTTTTGTCCAGCGTAACTGCCGTGTAACCTGAGGCTCGTCGGCAATTTCAATCACGGTGCTGCGGGTTTCAAAAGCAATGGCGCCGTCTTCGGTCAGGTATTCGTCAGGGTTTTGCGGGTTCAGACGTTCCAGATACAGGTCTTGATCATCCAGATAGCTGGCGGTCAGACCCCAGCCCAGATCCTCGTTTCGCCCGATCAGTATTGCCGGAATGCCCGGAATAGTGGCGCCAATTACGCCGCCATTTTGCAATTCCAGCCGCGCCAGCATCCAGATGCCGGGGGCGGTCAGGCCCAGATGCGGGTCGGTGGCCATCAACGTGGCCCCGCTGGCCGAGCGGCTGCCAAGTGCGGCCCAGGCATTGGAAGCCCCCGCAAACCCGACAGGTTTCAGCGGGGAAAACCCGTCATCGGGCATGGCCTGTGTCTGCAAATATTCAACATCGGGAAACAGGTTGGCAAATTCGGGCACGGCCATCATGGCCCCGCCGGGGCTGTCGGGCAAAATATCCTGAATACGGCTGTCGGGAATGCGAAATGAAAGCTGGGCGCGCAAAACTTCTTTGCCGGCTTTGTCGGTTAGTTGCAGCGCCATCAGTTTCACCACCGCAATGCTGTCTGCCGGTGTCCAGGGGGCAATTGCGTTGGCGTACAGAAAAAATTCAGGCGCGCCACGCCCCAGTGCCTGTTGGCGGGTAATATCTACCCAAGCATTTACCCCCGCTGAATAGGCATTCAACAATTCAAGGGTTTCGGGGGTTTGATGGGCAACTGCACGTTGGGAGATGGTATAAATATCCAATGCGCGCATTAGTTCATCAGTGGCCAATCCCCGTCGCCCGAACATTTCAGATAGTCGCCCTTGGGCGGTGCGGCGCATCAGCTCCATCTGCCATAAACGGTCCTGGGCGTGGGCAAAGCCAAGCCCAAATAAAACATCTGCATCATTTTCGCCGAAAATATGCGGAATTGCATAAGAATCGCGCACAATTTCAACCCGACCGGATATTTCGGACCGAATATGGGTGGCGGTATATTCGGGCAAAGAACGGCTGGCAAAATAATAGATGAAACCGGTGGTTACTGCCAAAATCAGCAGTAACCCGATAAATCCACCCAATACCCAGCGAAACGTTTTTGTCATGATATATCTGCCCTGCCTACTTGACGCTTTGCAGATAGCAGGCCAAACACAAAGGGGCAACGCGGCATTTGGATTGAGGAGCATATCATGGCAAAACTGGCGTTTTTGGGCTTGGGCGTAATGGGATACCCGATGGCGGGGCATTTGGCGGCCAAAGGCCATGATGTTTGCGTTTATAACCGCACGGCATCCAAGGCAGAGGCTTGGGTGGCGCAGCACGGCGGCAAGTTCGCCACAACCCCGGCAGAGGCCGCAAAAAATTGCGAGATCGTGTTTGCATGTGTGGGCAATGACGATGATTTGCGCGTGGTCACTTTGGGGGATGCTGGCGCATTTGCCGCCATGAAAAAAGGCAGTATTTTTGTAGACCATACAACTGCCTCAGCCAATATCGCCCGTGAATTATACGCGGCGGCTGGCAATGCAGGGTTTGATTTTATCGACGCGCCCGTATCTGGTGGCCAGCTTGGCGCCGAAAACGGGGTGCTGACCGTGATGTGCGGCGGCGATTCCGGCCCATATGAACGTGCCGAACCCGTGATTGCTGCTTTTGCCAAATCCTGCAAATTGATGGGCGAAAGCGGCGCAGGCCAGCTTACCAAAATGGTCAATCAGATTTGCATTGCCGGATTGATGCAGGGCCTGTCCGAGGGGCTGCATTTTGCTGACAAAGCAGGGCTGGATGGTGAGCGGGTGGTCGAGGTGATTTCCAAAGGCGCCGCGGGCAGTTGGCAGATGGAAAACCGCTATAGAACCATGATTGCCGATGAATTCGATTTTGGCTTTGCAGTGGACTGGATGCGCAAAGATCTGGGTATTTGTTTGGCCGAGGCTAACGAAAATGGTGCCAGCCTGCCCGGAACCGCGCAGATTGATCAATATTATAAAGACGTGCAAAACATGGGCGGCCAGCGCTGGGACACGTCTAGCTTGATCAGACGTTTACGAAAACTGGACAGTTAAGGCGTAGGGTGCGTGGTTGCCACGCACCGTTACCGCAACAGGCGTGAATATTTGGCACCCTCAAGACTGGCCCCGACAATCAACCCTTGTTGGCCAAAGACAATACCAAGAATGGGTTTGTTCGAGGTTATTGAAGAAATGCCAAAATTTGCACCTTCGGCCTGTGCTACAAATTCGGCATTTAACCCAACTTGAAATCCGTCGCTAACCCTGAAATCACGCAGGGCCTCGCTGGTCAGGAAAAACAACACCTGCGTGGATTGCTGCGCGCCGATTTGCAACCCGAACGAGGCCGAAGCAAAGGAAAAGTAATCAACCGTAGCACCGCCGATGCGCAACGCGCCCTCGCCATATGACCCTGCTAAAAACAACCCGGCCTTGGTGATGTTTGGTATGACCAACACACCAACCGCGTTGCGGGCAAATGCTTCGGAACCGGCAAAGGTTGCATACATTTCTTGCAATGCTGCATCGACATGGGTGTCGATCTGGTCAGCCGTGCCGGTTACGCGGCCATCTTTGCTGCAACCGGCAAGGACTGCGCCGCCTGCAATGGCGGTGGTTGCAATAAAGCTGCGTCGGGTGAGTGATTTCATCTGTCTGCTCCTGAATGCCTGATTCCCAGTCTTGCGCTGGTCAGGTTGCGTATACCATATATTCGGCCACGACACCAGTAACCCACAGAATATAGGCGCAAATTAGCTTATTTTTCAGCCAATAACCGCGCAACTTCGGGGGCGAAATAGGTTAAAACCCCGTCACATCCAGCGCGTTTAAACGCCAGCAGCGATTCAAACATGGCTTTTTCCTGGTCAATCCAGCCATTTTGCCCCGCAGCCGCAATCATCGCGTATTCGCCCGAAACCTGATAGGCAAAGACCGGCAGGTTAAATTCAGATTTGACCCGCTGGCAAATATCCAGATAGGGCATTCCGGGTTTAACCATCACCATATCCGCGCCTTCGGAAATGTCGCGCGCCACCTCGCGCAGGGCTTCATCAGAATTGGCCGCATTGATTTGATAGGTTTTTTTGTCGCCCTTAAGCGCACCGCTGGCCCCGACCGCATCGCGAAACGGCCCGTAAAAAGCACTGGCGAATTTGGCGGAATACGACATGATTGCAACATCTGAAAAATCATTGGCCTCCAAGGCCTGACGAATAATGCCGATGCGCCCGTCCATCATGTCAGATGGCCCCAGAATATCAGCGCCGGATTCCGCCTGCACAAGCGCTTGTTTTTCAAGCGCCAAAAGGGTTTCGTCGTTCAAAATTATACCGTCCCGTACCAGCCCGTCATGGCCATCGGAATTATACGGATCAAGCGCCACATCCAGCATTATGCCGATATTGGGCACTGCCGCCTTGATGGCGCGGGTGGCGCGATTAACCAGATTATCGGGGTTAAACGCCTCGGTGCATTCTGGGTTTTTGTCTTTTGCCTCGGTATAGGGAAACAGCGCAATGCAAGGAATGCCAAGCGCCGCGGCGTTATTTGCTGCCTTTACTGCCTCGTCAATCGACAACCGGTTCACCCCGGGCATGGAGGCAATCGGTTCGATAATGCCGCTGCCTTCGCGCACAAAAATCGGCCAGATCAGATCATCCACTGCCAGCGTATTTTCGCTAACCATGTCGCGCAGCCAATCGGTGCGGCGCAGACGGCGGGACCGCGCAAGCGGGAAAGGGCTGGTAACAATCGACATGGGTTTGTCCTTTTGCTGGATATTTTGCATTTATGCCACGCCAGCCCGGAATCTCAAGCGGAATCACGGTTTTGCCGGTTGAATTCCGAACCACAAAGGCTAGGTTACCCCAAGAATTTCGGAGATATACGTGCTAAGCTATGAACTTATTGAGCTAACCAGTTTCTGGAGCATCTGGTATTGGATATTGGTGGTGGTCGCTTGGTCCATGACCGCGCACTGGACTTTGGGTGTGCCTTATGATGCGGTGATCAATGCTGACCGGCACGGAGGGGTCTTTGCCGAGCAATGCGAATCTCTGGCCTATATCAACGCCCAGCGGCTGGTATATTATTTTGAAAAAGCCGGTGTGATGATTGTTGCTGTAACAACGTTTTTTCTATCGGGTGTTGGCACTGCCGGATTTTATTTTAACATTGAGTTTTTCCAAGCGCTGTTTGTTTTGTTGTTGCCCCTGACCTTGCCTGCTATTTTCAACGTTCGGCTGGCGTTTCGCCTGAAAAACCAACAACCGGTCGGGGCGGATTTGCGGAAAATCCTGTATCGGCGGCGGTTGTGGAACCAGGTGATTGGCATGTTTGCCATTATCGCCGCCACCATTACCGGTGTGCTGCATTCATTGGCCGCTAACGGTTTGATATTTCAAAGCTAGGCTTGCCCAGCGTATACCTGTGCGATAGGTGCTGCCCCATGAAAACAAAACCCTTTGAAACAGGAACCACCCGCATAGGTGGCGCGCCGTCCGGCTTTGATGCAATGTTGCTGGCCGAGCTTACGGCGCGCGCGGACAAGGTGGTTCTGTGTGTTTTGCGTGATGACCGCCAGCTTGCCGATATGGTTGAGGCATTGCGATTTTTTGCCCCCGACTTGCCGGTTTTTGATTTTCCCGCATGGGATTGTCTGGCCTATGACCGGATATCGCCCAA
Organism: Paracoccaceae bacterium; assembly: GCA_026982575.1. Taxonomy (GTDB): domain Bacteria; phylum Pseudomonadota; class Alphaproteobacteria; order Rhodobacterales; family Rhodobacteraceae; genus UBA3077. The sequence continues at coordinate 6,286 of JALSGU010000020.1, forward strand.
TGCCGATATTTCAGCGCGCCGCATGGCAACCTTGGCGATGCTGGCAGGCGGGTTTAACCAGAAATCGGTGGTGTTAACCACGATAAATGCCGCCATGCAGCGGGTGCCTTCGCGTGAAATTATTTCAGATGCTGCGTTTAGCACCATTGTCGGCCGGCAAATCAACACCGAAAAACTGTTTGCCTATCTGGAGCGCGCCGGTTTTAGCCGCGCGCCAACTGTGACCGAACCCGGCGATTACGCGGTGCGCGGCGGCTTGATCGACATTTACCCCCCCGGCGATACCGGCCCTGTGCGGCTGGACCTGTTTGGCGATGTGCTGGATGGTGCCCGCCGGTTTGATCCATCCACCCAGCGCACCATTGAAAAAATCACCCGGGTGGAATTGGCACCGGTTTCCGAAGTGATCCTTGA
>JALSGU010000021.1 GCA_026982575.1 Paracoccaceae bacterium
CGGTGCTGGCGTCAATTGTAATCGCGCAATTTGCCGATACCATGGAGGCCATAATTGCGCTGGCAGTGCTGATGCCGATTGTGGCCTCGATGGGCGGCAATGCGGGCACCCAGACCTTAACCGTGGCAGTGCGGGCCATTGCCACGCGCGACCTAACCCCTGCAAATGCCATGCGCGTGGTGCGCCGAGAGGTGCTGGTGGGCTTGGCCAATGGCGTGGTGTTTGCGGTGATTATCGGCATCGTTGGGTATGTGTGGTTTGGCGACATAATGCTGGGCGTGGTGCTGGGCATGGCGATGGTCGGTAATTTACTGGTGGCAGGGCTGGCGGGAATTTTAATTCCGATCGCGCTTGATAAACTGGGGGCGGATCCGGCGCTGGCCTCGGGGGTGTTTGTGACGACTGTTACCGATATTGTCGGGTTTTTTGCCTTTTTGGGGCTGGCGGCGATGCTGTTGCTTTAGGTCGGGAAGGGTGGTGGTGGGCTGAAACCCACCCTACGGGCCATCATTTTCAAGGTGGCCTTGGAGGGCGCACAGCCCAGGGGGGCTGGAATATCGCCCTCCAGCGTAATCTGTTTCTTTTCAATGAATGCTGCAATGGGTGCCCCCGATAGCAGAACTTTGGTATGGGGGTAAAGGGGCGGCACAATTCTGTGACACATAATTTGAATGCCTATAGGTGCACTTGATTCTGGCTCAGTATCGGGTTGGCGCTGCCGGGGCGTAACCAAATCGTTCAAAATCAACCCTGTAAATATCCGAAATCAGATCGCGTGCTGCTGGCGATACGGTGAATTCGATTTTGGCTTGGTTTGCATGCGCCAAGCGGTCTGCCAATACGTTTGCCGGGGGGATTTGTCGTGGGCCGGATGCATCCATTGCTTGGCTATCAAGCCAGTCAATCACCGCTGCCAACCCGTCTTCAAGGCGAAATACGTTTGCAGTTTTTGGCACAAAATCAATCATCGGGCGGATGTGATTGTCGTAAATATACGGGTTTTCGGCTTTCTGGTCCGCAAGGATTTCCAGCCAGTTTTCAAAACGGACATCTTTGGCAATCCGTTTTTCCAACAGGCGTTGATACAGAAAAACCGAGGCTAAACGATCAACCGGATGACGGATAATGGCAAAGCTGGCGTCAAAAAATCCGGCAGGGAACAACCGTGTTAACTCTTGGTCGGGTATATGCTGAGGTGAGCTTTTGGGCCAACGATTTTCAGCATCCATTGCATAAAAGTGCGGATCCAGAAATGCCAAGCGGCCAAAACGGTTTTCCAGATATTTTTCCACGGCAGTGCCGCCACATTTTGGAACATGGCAAAAATAAATCAATTTGGTTCCAATGCGGCAAAGAGGCATTTGTTTTTCCGATCTTTGAGACAGGCCGTTTGGCGGCTTAGCCAATATTTGTATCAAGATCAAAATGTTGGATCAATCGCCACAGCTCGGTCTTGGGGTTGATCATATTGGCCCGCATAAATGCATAATAAGCACCGCCTTTTTCATCAATCTCAGATTCATGGGCTGCGATAATATTGTTCAAAACACCGATCCGCCCGCCATATTCTGCCACCAGTTTGCCCCATAGCAAATCCAGCCCGAAACCGCTGATGCTTTCGCCAAGATACGGCCCAATGGCCTGCAATGCGCGGCGCGACAGCACCGGCATCATGATTTCCACGGCATTGGTAAGCCGCAGCATCGGTGCCCCCGGGGCATGGAACAGGGTGGGCCACACGCAATGGGAATTTCCCGAAAGCGCCATTTGCGCCAAATCAAGATTATGTTCGGATACATTATCAAACAGCCGGTTCAAACTTTCAACACTTACGCGAATATCATCATCCAGAAACAAAATATGATCGTATTGCAAAAGCAGGTTCTGGTAATGTTGATAAAGATTATGCATCGCGGTAAATTTAGTGCCCAGCTGGCAAAACACATATTCACCAAACATCGGGTCAAACCCGTGGGCATCATAATAATTTATCAAAAGATCCCAGTTGCGATCATTATTGTTAAACCATTCCTTATGAATACTGCCACGCCCGGTTTGTAACACCACCAAATACCGGCGCGGCGGTTGCGTCAATGTGGTTTTATGGCGGCTCAGCCGGATTTGGCTGGCAAATTTCTTTTGATAGGCACAGACATCATCCAACGCCTCGTAAACGCCCAGAACCGGTGCGCGAAACCCGTCCAATATGCGTTGATACGCGGCTTCGGGGGCAATTTTACCGGCAGTTTGCGCCAAAAACCGTTGCATATCCACCAAAGGGCTTGGGTCGCGCGCCTGTTTGCAGCCGACCTCAAGATAATGCAGATAAGGATGGTCATGCTGGGCAGGCCAATCCGGGTTTTGCCACGCGTACCAGCGCGTATTGAAAAATGGCGTCGGGTTAAGGTCCAGGGACAGCCCAGATTTGAAATACATCCCGATGCTGTCTGGATCAGACCGGTTTTGTGCACAGAAAAACTCCTGATCGAAAGGGATGGTGGCATTTTCCATCTTTGACGGTCTCCTTATGTCTGGCTACCGATCTTGCGCCAATTTATAGACCGCGCGGGTCAGCAGGTCTATTTCACCGCGCAGCTTTTCAACCTCGCTTAATTCCCGCACATTTTTGCTAGCGGGTGGTTCAAATAACGGCCCGTCGCTACAATCTGGCAAAAACCGGGTTTTGAAACGGGCATTGCTTTCCTCGAATTTATTGTAAATGGCAATCCGTTCTTCAAGGCTCATCAGGTGTGATGCCGAGCCGGTTTTATATACTGGCTCCCCAATTAATTGCGCCATTTTAAGGAAAAACAAATTATCGTGCTGGTCGTCAAAAACATCCTGGATGCGATGGGCCATATCGCCTAAATGCTCGTTAAAGCTGCGGTTTGCCTGACCGCCCTCTGGCAACATTTGTAACCCATCAAGGCTAAGGCTGATAATTGAAAAAAAGTCGTCAACAATATCACTATTAACCAACCTATCCTTGCGAAAGACGCGGCCTTTGAAATGGGCGTCACCAAATGCATCTGCCCAAGGCAGCGCCTGTGCATACCAGTCAAACATTGCATCGGGCGCATCGGCAAGCAACCGTTCGATTGATTCAACCCCCTTAAGGTGCCATTGCTGCCATGAGGAAATTAAATAGTCATCCTGACGGCGGACATAATAAACAACCGTAGGGTCAAACCCTGCAACGGCTTCCTTGATGTCACTGGCCAAATCGCCATTATTGGAAATATTTTCAGCGCTAATAATCAGGGTATGGAGACGATTGCTATCCATATGCTTCCCCAGCCGGGAAAGCTTCTGTTTCAATGTGGTTATTCTATCCTCCTGATTGCGGAGGTTTTCAAAAAACCAGATTTGTTCGCCCGAAAAATGTTCCTCCATATCCAGATTTTGAGAAGGCACAAGAATGCCCTTTTTTGCCAATGCATGCCGGTTCAAAGCCATAAAATCCTGGATGGCAGAGCTACCACATTTTGCGGCACCGATATGGATGATGATTTTTTTCATGCTTCCCTATTCTTTTATAAGCGGTTGCAACTGTGACCGCTCGGTTTTTGCAATTGCAAGCGACTGTTTCAGCCTGCTGATTTCCTCATTCAAAATACCGAATTGCTGGCCTTGTTCCTCATATCGGGTCTGGTCAAACCGTTTTACAAACAGCTCTGCGCTTTTTTGGGAAATCTCTTCGAAATGCTGCTGGATAAGCACTTTGGCCCAGCGATCCTCGTTGAAAATCTCGATCAGTTTCTCGATGGGCCTGCCGGATTTTTTTCCAACATAAATCACCCCTAATCCATGGCTGTGGCGGAATTCCATTTGTGGGTGAACATCACGTAATTCTTCCCATAATTTCCAAACCCCGAAATCCCGTTCATGTACGTTAATGTCATGGAACATAATGATGCCCCTGTCCGACATTTTCGGTAACCATGTTTCGTAATCCTCGCGCACCGCTTCATAGGTGTGCAGCCCGTCAATATGCAAAAGATCAACCGAACCGGCTGAAAATTTGTCTGCGGCCTCGTTAAAAAACATCCGTAAGTAAGACGCAAAATCTTTGTAATTGTTCAGGATGAACTTGAAATTGTTAAACACGCTTTCATCGTATTTCCCGGCGTGGATGTCGCCTTCCCAACAGTCAACCGCGATGGGCTCGCAAGTAATTGCGCTGCGTTCAGCCGCTTGGCAAAAGGCAAAAAAACTGGCGCCAAAATGCGAGCCCAGCTCAACATAGCGGCGCGGGCGTTCTATGGCAGTCAGGCAAAACAGAAAGGGAATATGGCCGGTCCAGGCCGAGGGGGTTAAATGCCGGATATCCCAGTAACTGGGTTTCAGGAAATTTTGCAAAAATTCGGTATCGGTTCGGGGTCTGGGCTTTGCCGAACCATTTCCTTCGCCGGTCTTTTTGGCTTTGGTAACCGGCAAGGGGCTGTATACAAACCCCGGGTCGCTTTCATCGCGGCAAATTTTGCCGTTTTCCAGCGTTATCAGTTTGCTGACGCCTTGTTCCAGTTCGGATTCATTCACGGCTGAAACCGCATTAAGGCGGAACATATTTTCTGCAAAATCAAGATTGGCCCCGGTTTTGATACCAAGATCTTTTTTGGCCAGATTCAGCCTATCCAGAAAATAGCCTTTATCCTTAAGCCCTTTTGGGGATAGCGGTGAAAAATCGGTATCGGTAACACCGTAATCATCGGTGACCGCATTCAAAATCTCGTTGCTTATGCCGGTATCCCGAATATTTTTCTGAATTTTGAACCAGTGTGACCCTTGCACCTTATCGCGGTTTTTGCCGATTTTGACATAAGAAACCACCCCTTGGTTCAGCTTCATCAAAAGCTGGTCTTTTGAGCGCACCGGAATATGAAAAACCGGAAAATCCATCGAATGAGCCGGCATTGGCAGCCCGTTCATCACATTGGTAACGTTGTGATTGCCCTGTTCGACCCAGATTTTATGAATATTTACGCGGGACGGTTGCAGTGCAATTTTAGTAAAGGGTGACAGTTCAGGGTTATGGTAAAATTGCGTATCCCTGTCGATTGTGACCAAACCTTGCCAATAGGTTTCAGGGATAAGGTTACTCCAACGCATTGAAATAACCGGAAAATCCTCCTGTTCCGCAAGCGCGGATTGAAAGCTGCCACGATCAGGAAATGGTAAAAATTCGTCGGCATCCAGAAAAAATACCCAGTCAAGCCCGTCCAGTTCAGCGCTGTTTCTAAGCACATGGTTCATGGTTAATGCTTGGTGATACCCGGGTTCTTCCAATGTATATAAATTCAACCTGCCGGTCTTTTTGCTGACGGCTTTCAGATACTCAGCGGTTCCATCTTCGGATTTGTGGTCAATTATAACCACCACATCAAACAGGGCCATGATTGATTCAACAAAGGTTTGAATAATGTCGATTTCGTTTTTGACCATAACAATTACACCCAACGCCATTTGGCCATTGGCCTTGGCGTCGGGTTTGGCGGCAGAATCGGGAATGTTCTTGTTCGAGGGCATGGTATTTCGCCCCTCGCTTCGCCCGCAAGTGATATAATGGAACAGCGGGTTTACCCTGGCGTTGCGCACATCGGCATTGGCGTTCAGATAAAATTCCGTTGAAAATCTGGGGCTAGGATCACAATTCATATCCACCCCGAATTTCAAATAATGTTCCAGCGCGCCACCACGGGTTACCTTGACCGGACAGGTATCCACATAAAACCCGGCATCGAATTCAGGCGCGATAATGTCGGATTGGTCTTTTGATTTTTCGGGAACAATTTCAGCAAGGCCGAGCGAGCGCCCCTCACTTTTACCAAAAACCTGATAATGATAAAATGTATTTATGCCAGAGCTGACAACATCGGGATTGGCGTTTCGATAATCCATGGTTGAAAAATCAGGTGTCGGGTTGCGCCCATCGCTGTCGCCAAACCGGATGAAATGATCCAGAGCGTCAAAATCGGGTTTGACATCTTTTAAATCTTCGTAGGCGGAAATATAATAATGTCGATCAAAAACCTTATCCAGAGCCGCGTATATTTCAGCATATTTTTCTGCCGCCCCCTGGTTTCTATTGGCAATAATTTTTTGAAAATATTCTTTAATCATAAATAACATCTCCTAAACGTAATGTGCCATTACCACTTTGGCTTGCTGCACGCGTTGAAGACGCAAGTATATAAAATTAGTCTTAAAGCTGTATTAATGCTCGGCCATATCAACGCCACTCCAAAGGCATAGCAGGTCTGAATGACCTTTGTCCGACCATCCGGTTTCGTATAAGCTTCGCTGTTTATGGCCCCATTTGCAGAATTGCGGGGCTTGCTTCAGCTTCATGACGCCATGATCCGGTTGATGGCCATGTTGAGCGTTTCCCCTTGCGGCAGCATATCAAGGGGGGGGATAGTTAAAAGGCGGACCCGGATAGAGTAAAGTAAAAATATGGCGACCCCGGGAAGACTCGAACTCCCAGCCTGCTGATTAGAAGTCAGCCGCTCTATCCTGTTGAGCTACGGGGCCGCGCTGTTTGCTTCTTAAGGGCAAAGTTTGCGCTTGTCAGCGGGTTTTTGTAAAATATTTGTATGGGTTTTTTTAGCCAGCCGCTATTTAGGGCGTAAACTCATAAATACCAAATGACGATAGCGGCGAGATGCGCAGCAGCAAGGAAAACTTCAGGGCATC
>JALSGU010000022.1 GCA_026982575.1 Paracoccaceae bacterium
CGCATGAATTTTGAACAAATCTGGGCGGCAATGCCATTTCCCGCTTTTATCATCGGACCTGACGGAACCATCCGCGAGGCCAATACCGCCGCAGAGGTTTTTACCCATAATTCCCTGCGCCAGATGCAGAAAAAACCGCTAAAATCTTTTACGGGGCAGACCAGCGCCTTGCTGGATGTGGTGCAACAAGCCCAGCAAGGCATGAATTCGGTTGTGCTGCACGATGTTGAAATAGGCTGGGGGGATCGCGCGCGCGGCATTGCCAATGTGCAAACAACCCGTTTGCAAAATGATACCAATGATGTGCTGCTGGTTTTGCATCTTCGCGGCATTGCCAATAAAATGGGGCGGTCATTGTCGCACCGCAATGCGGCACGTTCCGTTACCGGAATGGCGGCGATGTTGGCCCATGAAATCCGTAATCCTCTGGCCGGAATATCCGGCGCGGCCCAGCTTTTGGCCATGAACCTATCGGCTGAGGGTCAGGAGCTTACCGCGCTTATTCTGGATGAAACCCGCCGTATCGGTGATTTGGTCAACCGGGTGGAAATGTTTGGCGATGCCCGCCCGATTGTGCAAAGCGGGGTAAATATCCATGATATTCTTAACCGCAGCAAACGTGCAGCGCTGGCGGGATTTGCCAGCCATATGCAATTCAAGGAAATATATGATCCGTCTATTCCGCTGGTATCGGGGGATCCAGATATGTTGATGCAGGTTTTTCAAAACCTGATGAAAAACGCGGCCGAGGCGACACCAAAAACCGGCATGATTACGCTGCGCACTGCGTTTCGCCCGGGCGTTAAGCTTTCCATGCCCGGCAAGCGCAGCAAAAGCCTGCCAATTGTGATTGATGTGTCGGATAACGGCAAAGGCATTCCTGATAACCTGCTGGCAGATATATTTGACCCGTTTGTCAGCTCCAAAGCCAACGGTTCGGGGCTGGGGCTGGCGCTGGTTTCAAAAATCATTACCGATCATGGCGGGGTGGTGGAATGCCACAGCAGCAATACCGGCGCTACATTTCAAATTCTGCTGCCGGTCTGGCAAGGAAGCGAGGCCTAGATGGACGGGACAATAATTGTTGCCGATGATGATCGCACCATTCGCACCGTGATTTCACAAGCACTTACCCGCGCGGGGTGCCGTGTGCGTTCAACCGCCACGATTTCAACTCTGTGGAAATGGGTGGAGGAGGGCGAGGGCGATGTGATTGTCACAGATGTAAATATGCCTGACGGCGATGCGCTGGACATTCTGCCCGCCATCCTGAAAAAGCGCCCCGACCTGCCGGTGATTGTGATGTCGGCCCAAAATACCGTCATGACCGCCATTCGCGCCACCGAGGCCGGTGCCTTTGACTATATGCCGAAACCGTTTGATCTGGCAGCACTTTTGGCGCTGGTCAACAAGGCTGTAAAACAATCAAACATGCAGAAACGGCAGGTTTTGGCACCTGATACAACGCCGGAAGAAAAATTGCCTCTGGTTGGGCATTCAGCTGCGATGCAGGAAATTTATCGCAAGTTGGCGCGGCTGATGAACACCGATTTAGGGGTGATGATTTCGGGTGCCTCGGGCACTGGCAAAGAAATTGTTGCGCGCGCCTTGCATAATTTTGGCCATCGCAAGGATGCGCCGTTTATTGCCATCAATATGGCAGCCTTACCCGCCAAAGATGTCGAAACAGAGCTTTTCGGGGCTGAAAATGAAGCAAACGGAAAATTTGCGGCGGCAGATGGCGGCACGCTGTTTCTGGATGAAATTGGCGATATGCCACTGGATGCCCAGACCCGGTTATTGCGCATTTTACAAGAAAGCGAATTTGCCCGCAGCGATCAGGCCGGCAACGACGTGCGGATCATTGCCGCCACCCATCAGAATCTGCGTGCGCTGGTCAATGAAGGGAAATTTCGCGAAGACCTGTTTTATCGTCTGAACGTGGTGCCGATCAACCTGCCGAGCCTGTCTGAACGGCTGGAAGACATCCCCGAGCTTGCCCGCCATTTTTTGCGGATTTCTGCCGAACAAGGCCTGCCGCAAAAATCTATTTCAGTCGAAGCACTGGAGGTTTTGCGCCATCAAAGCTGGGCGGGGAATGTGCGCGAATTGAAAAATCTGATGGGGCGGCTGGCCATTTTATGCCCCGAGGAAACCATTAGCGCCACCATTGTCAAACAGGAGCTGAGCGCAAAGATAAATACAGTAATCGAAAGCAGGGCGCGTCCGCAAAAATTGTCGCACTCTATCGAGGCCCATCTTAAACATTATTTTGCCCTGCACGGTGATAATCTGCCCGCACCCGGATTATACAACCGGATTATCCAAGAAGTAGAGCTGCCGCTGATTGCGCTCGCATTGCAGGCCACCCGTGGCAATCAGGTGAAAACCGCTGAATTACTGGGGATCAACCGCAATACTTTGCGTAAAAAGATCAAAGAACTGGATATTCAGGTGTCACGCGGCAAAAAAATGATGTAAACTTGCAACAGATTGAGCAGAAACAACGCAGAAACTGTTACCCGATTGCAACAAAGCATCCTAATTTCGGCCAGTAAAAAGTTTGATACATGGCGCAAGAAACAGATAGTCCGCAACTATCTGGTGGTCTTTCTTGTGGTTTTGGGGCCTATATTGGCGCTGAGCACCGTGTTGTTATTCGGGGTTTTTGAGGGCACCTCAAGACCACAATTATTGCGGTTTGTGGTGCTGTCGGACATTGTTTACATTTTGCTGATTGCCACGCTGATTGCACGGCGGATATTGCGCATGGTTGCGGCGCGGCGCAACCGGTCTGCGGGATCGCAACTGCACCTGCGGCTAACCGGTGTGTTTAGCTTTATTGCGCTGGTGCCAACGGTTCTGGTGGCAATTTTTGCCACGATGACCTTGCAATTCGGGCTGGAAGGCTGGTTTTCATCGCGTGTGCAACAGGTGGTATCAAATTCGCTTTTGGCTGCCGAGGCCTATGAGCGAGAACATCGCATAACCCTGACATCCGATGCCCGGACATTGGCCGATTTCATTGAGCAGCAGCGCGTCAGATACCGGATTGTCGGGGGGGGGGAAATGCGCGATGCGCTGTCGCGCGGGCAGGGCATTATGCAGCGATCATTAGCTGAAGCCTATGTTATCAATGGCAGTTCTGAAATTGTTGCGCGCGGCGAACGCAGCTATTTGTTTGATTTTGAACCACCCAGCATTGAACAGATTAACCGTGCACTGGCGGGTGAAATCGTGGTGATCGAGGATTGGCCAAATAGCGAATTTCGGGCTTTGATTGCATTGAACAATTACCTTGATCGGCTGCTTTATGTGACCCGCGATGTGGATGGTAATATTCTGAACCTGCTGGATGAAACGCAAGAAACCGTAAAGCTTTATCAACAGCTTGAATCCGATCGTGGTAAATTGCTGTTTGAATTTGCACTAATTTATCTGGGCTTTGCATTTGTGGTTATTCTGGCGGCGATCTGGCTGGGGCTTTGGTTCGCCGATAAACTGTCGCGCCCGATGGGCCGGCTGGCAAGCGCTGCCCAGCGGGTTAGCGACGGGGATCTGGATGTTCGGGTTCGTGAGGAAGAAGGCGATGATGAAATCGCCCTTTTGGGGCGGGTTTTCAACCGGATGATCACACAGGTCAAGGGCCAGCGCGATACATTGATTGCCAATAATGCCGAAACCGAATTGCGCCGCCGGTTGTTTGATTCGGTGCTTTCGGGTGTCACTGCGGGTGTGATCGGGCTGGATAAATCCGGTAAAATAGACATAGCCAATGCCGCCGCGATGGAGCTGTTAACCCAAACCGAGCAGACCATGATCGGGTCAAAATTAAAAGACGCCATCCCCGAATTTGCCCCGCTTTTTGATCGGCTGAAACGGCGCTCCGACAAGGTGGCGCGCGCCGAAATCCAGCTTAGCCGTGCCGGTAAAGAAGAAAAGCTGTTGGTGCGCATTGCCACGCGCCAAAGCGATGGTGGCGAGGTCGAGGGTTATGTGGTTACGTTTGATGATGTCACCGATCTGGTATCCGCACAGCGCATGGCCGCCTGGAGCGACGTTGCGCGGCGCATTGCCCATGAAATTAAAAACCCGCTAACCCCCATCCAGCTTTCGGCAGAACGGGTAAAACGCAAATTCGGGCCGATGGTTGGTGAAGATGATCGCGAATCTCTGGAACAGCTCTCAAATGTAATTATCCGCCAAACCAATGACTTGCGACGCATTGTTGATGAATTTTCTAAATTTGCCCGCATGCCCGCACCGCAACGCAAAAATATCGATATTATTGACTTAATCAAAGGTGCGGTGCTTTTGCAAAAAACCGGCAGGCCGGATATTTCGTTTGAAATGGACCTGCCAAACACCAGAATTCTGGCTTTTATCGATGGCACAATGATGAATCAGGCCCTGACCAATCTGGTAAAAAACGCCATTGAGGCAATCGACGCAAGGGTCGCCGAGACCGGCGAGCCTCGGCAGGGTGTGGTGAAAATATCTGCTGAAACCGGCAAAGATGAAATTATTATCCGTATTCAGGATAACGGCATTGGCCTGCCCACAGATCGGGCGCGGTTGTTTGAACCCTATGTAACCCTGCGGGATTCCGGAACCGGCCTTGGGTTGTCGATTGTTAAAAAGATCATCGAGGAACACGATGCCAGCCTTGATCTGGTCGACGCACCGCGTTTTGACGGTTGTGATCATATCGGCGCCGAGGCACGAATAATTTTACCGCTCCCCCCACAAGTTTCAAAAGACGAGGCAGTTTCACATGAGTGATATTCTGGTAATTGACGACGAAAAAGACATTCGTGATCTGATTGGCGATATTCTTAACGATGAGGGCCATCAAACCCGCCTTGCATGGAATTCTGCCAGCGCATTTTCCGAAATAAATGCTGCCGCGCCGGACCTGATTATTCTGGATATCTGGTTAAAAGACAGTGATCTGGACGGCATCGATATTTTGAAAAAAACCAAACGTGATAACCCCGACATTCCGGTTGTAATCATTTCGGGGCATGGCAATATTGAAATCGCAGTGGCCGCGGTAAAACAGGGCGCGTATGATTTCATTGAAAAGCCGTTTAATATCGACCAGTTGATGGTGGTGGTGAAGCGCGCGCTAGAGGCATCAAAACTGCGCCGTGAAAACACATCGTTAAAGCTAAACGAATTTACCACCGGCCAGATGGTCGGGGAAACCTTTGCCTTTAAGACCTTGAAATCACAGCTTGAAAAGGTCTCTCAGACCAATGGTCGGGTAATGTTGACCGGCCCGTCTGGTGTTGGCAAAGAAGTCGCGGCGCGGTATATCCACGCTGAATCGGAACGTGCGCGAAAACCGTTTGTTACGGTTAATTCCGCATCCATTCAGCCAGACCGTATGGAACAGGTTTTGTTCGGGGTTGAAAATTCACAAAACGGGGTAATGCCCGGCTTGTTTGAGCAGGCCCATGGCGGGGTTTTGTTTTTTGACGAAGTCGCGGATATGCCCTTTGATACCCAATCCCGTATCTTGCGGGTGCTGGTTGACCAGCATTTTCAACGGGTTGGCGGCAATGATACGGTTCGCGTGGATGTGCGGGTTATTTCAGCCACCAACCGCGATCTGCAATCGGAAATCAAAGCCGGAAATTTTCGCGAAGAGCTGTTTCACCGCCTTAACGTTGTGCCGATCAACGTGCCGTCACTGGCAGATCGCCGCGACGATATCCCCCTGCTTTGCAGCCATTTTGTTAATGAGCTTAACCAAAGCCAGGGCTTGCCGATGCGCAAGATTTCTGCGGAGGCATTGGCAAAGTTACAAACCATGCATTGGCCCGGAAATGTGCGGCAATTGCGTAATACCATTGAACGCACGCTTATTCTGGGGCCGGATTCGGGGGCAATTTCAGCCGCTGAAATCCCTGATGAACATAAGTCGGATAGTGGGTTAAACACTGGCCAAATCATTACGAATGCCATTACAACCATGGCGCTGCGCGATGCGCGTGAAATTTTTGAACGGGAATATCTGGTCACCCAGATCAACCGTTTTGCCGGCAATATTTCCCGGACTTCCAGTTTTGTTGGCATGGAAAGATCGGCCTTGCATCGAAAAATGAAATCCTTGGGCATTATTTCCAGTGGCGATCATGCAAGCATTGTCAAAAACCCTGAAAAAGGAACCGATTGACCCGGCTGTTTGAAAGAACGCATAATACCGATGCATAACAAGGGCGGATTGCCGATATGAAAGTTATCATTTGTGGGGCTGGTCAAGTTGGCTGGCAGATCGCGCGGCATTTGTCCCATGAGGGCAACGACGTTACTGTTGTTGACAAAGATGCCGCCCTGATCCGGCGCATCACCGACACGCTGGATGTTGGTGGCGTGGTCGGTTTTGCCTCTTATCCCGATGTGCTGGAAAGGGCAGGGGCCAAGGATGCCGACATGATCATCGCCGCCACCTTTGCCGACGAGGTAAACATGGTTACCTGTCAGGTAGCGCATTCCATTTTTGGCATCACCCGCAAAATTGCCCGGCTTCGGGCGCAATCCTATCTGGATGCGATTTATTCCGACCTTTACCGCAGCGACCATCTGCCGATTGATGTGGTGATTTCCCCCGAAAAAGAAGTCGCGGAGGCAGCCTTGCGCCGTCTTTCGGCCCCCGCGGCATTTGATACCGAAAGCTTTCTGGATGGTATGGTGCATCTGGTCGGCATTTCACTGGCCGAGGATTGCGCGGTGATCGACACGCCCTTGCGGCAATTATCCGAGCTGTTTTCCACCCTTAGCGCTGTGGTGGTCGGGGTGCGCCGCAAGGGCAAGCTGTTTGTTCCCATCGCCAATGACCAGCTTTTTGTTGATGACCAGATATATGTCATTGCTGCCACCAGCGATGTTTCCCGCACCCTTGAAATTTTTGGCAAAACCCAGAAACGCGGCGATCGCGCCATTATTATAGGCGGTGGCAATGTCGGGCTTGGTGTTGCTAAAAAGCTGGAAAATTCCGAGGGCCGGATGCGGGCGAAGCTGATCGAGCTGAACCGGGAACAGGCTGAAATTGCTGCCGATGCGTTGGAGCGCACCATTGTTCTGCATGGTGACGGGTTGGATGTGGAGCTATTGGAAGAAGCCAATATCGCCAAGGCTGACGCATTGCTGGCGGTAACCGATGACGACAAAACCAACCTGCTTTCTTGTGCACGGGCCAAAGCACTGGGCTGCCCGCTGGTGATTGCCTTGGTTAATGACCCAAGCCTGGAAAACCTGATGGGTCCGCTGGGTATCGATGCATTTATCAACCCGCGCGCTACTACGGTTTCGTCTATTTTACGCCATATCCGCCATGGTCGTATCAAAGCCGTATACTCGGTTGGCGATGCCGAGGCCGAGGTGATCGAGGCACAAGTCATGAGCTCATCGGTGATTGCCGGCAAGAAAATCCGCGAAATCGAATGGCCGGACGGGTCGATCGTCGGGGCCATTAAAAAGGCAGGCAAGCTGGTTGTTCCGCGCGGCGATACCCGCATTGACGAGGGTGATATTTTGACGGTTTTTGCTTTGTCGCAAGATGTGCCTCAGGTTGAAAAGCTGTTTCAGGTTAGTATGGATTTTTTCTAGATGGGCAGGCATTTACGCCAATACCCGCTTTTTGTGCTGGTCCTTATGATTGGCGCGTTGGCCATGCTGATACCGGCTGGTCATGCGGCACGGCAGGGAAACAGCCAGGTCACTGTGGTGTTTTTGCAAATGTCGGCATTGGTTCTGGCGTTTAGCTTTATTGTCGGGCTGTCGATGATGAATCGCACACCGCGCAATGCGGCACGCTCTAACCTTGTTACGCTGGTGCTTAGCTTTACGGTTTTGCCGGCGTTTTTGGCGCTGCCAATGGCTGAACTGGTGCCATCTATCAGCTTTTTTCATGCCTATTTTGAAATGCTGTCCAGCCTGACCACCACCGGGGCCACTCTGTTTGATGACCCTAACCGCATTGCTGAATCGCTGCATTTATGGCGCGCATTAGTGGCTTGGCTGGGCGGGTTTTTGATTATTCTGGCCGCAATGACCATCATGGAGCCATTGAATATTGGCGGCTTTGAATTACGTTCAATGATGAATGAAAATGCATCAAAAATCGGGCGGCGAACCGGAGGCAGCCATGATGGCGGCGAAAAAATCATCGGGTTTGTGAAGCTGCTTGCCCCCGCATACGGGTTATTTACGGCAGTTTTGGCGGCTGGACTTATTTTTGATGGCGAGCGGGTTTTTATTGCTGTGATCCACGCCATGTCAGTGATTTCAACCAGCGGAATTTCCCCGATTGGCGGGTTGGAAAAGGCCAATTCAGGTTATCTGGGCGAAGTATTCGTGGCATTGTTTTTGCTGGTAGCGATTTCGTCAAAAAATATGATTTTAATACAGGGCAGGGCGAATATTGCCAGCATTCCCAAAGACCCTGAATATCGTTTGATGGCTATTTTTGTGCTTGGCGTGCCGCTTATCCTGTTTTTCCGACACTGGTTTGCCGCACTTGATGTCAATGCGGGCCAAGACTTTATGGCAGGCATCCATGCCTTTTGGGGCGCAGTATTTACGGTTTTGTCGTTCCTGACCACCACCGGTTTTGTCAGCGCTGACTGGCAGGCATCCCAAAGCTGGTCGGGGCTGCCAACACCGGGAATCATCCTGTTTGGTTTGGCGGTAATGGGGGGCGGCATCGCCACCACGGCAGGCGGTGTGAAATTGTTGCGGATATACTCGCTTTATAAACATGGGCTGCGCGAAATGGAGCGCCTTGTCCATCCTAGCAGCATTGGCCGGTCTGGCCTTGAAAACCGGAGATTCAGGCGCCAAGGTGCCGAAATTGCGTGGATATTCCTAATGATATTTTTGCTGGGTATTGCGCTTTTTACTGCCTTGCTGTCGCTAACCGGCATAAACTTTGCCAAAAGCCTGTCTTTGGCAATTGCAGGGCTGTCAAATACCGGACCTATTTTATCAGTGCTGGGTGACCCGTTTGCATCTTATGCAAAGCTAAGCGACAGTGCCTTGGCAATACTTTCTGCGGCGATGATTTTGGGCCGATTGGAGGCCTTGGCCCTGATTGCGCTTTTTAATCCGGATTACTGGCGGCAATAAATCGCGTATTCCGGCAAAATTATTATAATTTTGCACTTTTAATTAACCTGTCCGGCCCCCATTATATAGATAATTATAACCACCCCGCGAACGGGGCACAAAGAAAAAAGGCTGGAAACATGGCTGCCGATAGACAAAACCTGCAAGACGCATTTCTCAATAACATTCGCAAGGCAAAAAATCCAGTGACGGTTTTTCTGGTGAACGGGGTCAAATTACAAGGTGTGATCACCTGGTTTGATAATTTCTGCGTATTACTACGCCGCGAAGGGTCTTCGCAGTTGGTGTATAAACACGCAATTTCCACCATAATGCCAACAATGCCGGTGCGTTTTGACGATAACGAAGAAGACGCCTAGGTGTCTGACACAACCCGATGCTGTGTTTTTCACCCCGATCTGAAAGAGCGTGATCAAAGACGCTTGCCCATCCATGCGCTGGACGAGGCCGTAAGCCTTGCGTCTGCGCTGGAGCTGGATGTGGTAACATCGCTGGTGGTTCCGGTGAAAAAACCAAGGGCAGGGATGCTGTTTGGCAAGGGCAAAGTGGTCGAGCTGGGCGAACTGATTGCGGATCAAGAAATTGATCTGGTGATTATTGACGGGCCGCTAAGCCCCATTCAACAGCGCAATCTGGAGGAGGAGTGGAAGGTCAAGATACTTGACCGCACCGGCCTTATTCTGGAAATTTTTGGCGATAGGGCAGCCACCCGCGAGGGTGTGTTGCAGGTTGATCTGGCCCATCTGACCTATCAAAAATCGCGTCTCGTGCGCAGCTGGACCCATCTGGAGCGTCAGCGCGGTGCCATGGGCACGGTTGGCGGGCCGGGTGAAACCCAGATCGAAAGCGACAGGCGCGCAATTGATGACGCCATTTTACGGATCAAATCCCAGCTGAAAAAGGTGGTGAAAACCCGTGCTTTGCACCGCGAGGCCCGTAAAAAAATTCCGTATCCGATTGTGGCTTTGGTGGGCTATACCAATGCCGGGAAATCTAGTATTTTCAACAAGATGACCGGCGCAAGTGTCTTGGAGAAAGACATGCTTTTTGCGACACTTGACCCTACGATGCGCTCAATCGAGCTGCCATCGGGCAATACGGTTATCTTGTCCGACACGGTCGGGTTTATATCAGAACTGCCAACCCAGCTGGTGGCCGCGTTTCGCGCCACATTAGAGGAAGTTCTGGATGCTGATCTGATTTTGCATGTGCGCGATATTTCCCATCAGGACACCCAAGCCCAAGCCGAAGATGTGCGTGACATTTTGCGTGATCTGGGGGTTGATCAGGGCAGGCAAGAAGCCATGCGCGAGGTCTGGAATAAAATTGATCTGCTGGATGCTGATGCAAAATCAGCTGCTGAAAATACCGCTACGCGAGACGAAAGCATTTGCGCGATGTCGGCGATTACGGGTCAGGGCATGGATGATCTGTATCAGATAATCGAAGACGCGCTGATCGAACCTGCAGTGAATATGACGCTGGAACTGTCTTTTGCCCAAGGAAAACAACGGGCATGGCTGTTTTCCCATAACCTTGTCGAGGCTGAGACCCTTAGCGACACTGGCTATTCTCTGGATGTAAAATGGACAAAACGGGAGCAGAGCAAGTATGAGGGTATATAATAACCTCCACGCGTCGTGCGCATAATACATATTATGTTACTATTTGCCATATTCAGGTTGACCCCGAAATGAAAGCGATCCTTATTGCTGGCCCGACTGCCTCTGGCAAATCAAGCCTTGCGATGGCATTGGCTGGGAAATTTAACGGTGTGATCATCAACACCGATGCCTTGCAGGTTTATGATAAATGGCATGTGCTTAGCGCGCGGCCAAGCAAATCTGACGAGGCTGCGGTGCCGCACCGGCTTTATGGGCATGTGGCAATGGACCACCATTATTCGGTTGGTGGCTGGCTAAACGATGTAAGAAAAACCCTGCAAGATACTGATTTAATGCCTATTTTCACTGGTGGCACCGGGTTGTATTTTGCGGCCCTTACCAAGGGTCTGGCTGATATTCCGGCCATTCCGGCAGGTATTCGTGACAAAGGCAATGAAATAAGGGATACGATCGGCAAAGACTGGTTTGCGGATGTTTTGATCAAAAACGACCCCGAAACATATCACGCCATAGACCAGCAAAACCCCGCACGCCTGCAACGGGCTTGGGAGGTGCTGGAAACCACCGGCAAAGGCTTGCAATACTGGAAATCAACCACGCCACTGCCGCTGGTGCCACTTGAAGAAACCTTGTCTATCTGCCTGAATTGGCAGGTTAATTCTCTGAATACTCGCATTGATCAGCGCTTTGACCAGATGATGGAAATGGGCGCTGTGGATGAGGTTCGGGCCGTTAAAAACGGCTATTGGCACCCTGCTCTGCCGTCTTCTCGTGCGCTTGGCGCTGCTGAAATACTGGATGCAATTGATGGTAAGATCACCATGCAAGACGCTGTTACCAAAGCAAAATTATTGACTCGTCAATTTGCCAAACGCCAACGCACATGGTTTCGCAGCAAGATGCCTGATTGGCAACAAATCGCGATGCACGACAGGATTTCAACCAAAGAAATCATAGCAAATCTCGACACTTAGCAAAACAGGGTTGCAATTGTGTAAGGAATGTCCGATTCTTTGGATATTTCGAACATATGGACATGATTGAATGCGTAAACCTGTTACAGATATTGAGCAAATCGGCAACCGGATCACCAGCACTACGCTGACCGGAACCGCACCAAATGCCAAAACCAAAGCGCCATTGCGGGCGTCTGACCATCATATGGTCTGGATCACCCGCGGCGGTGGCCGCGCCAATATCGAAGGCACGCAGCAAGGGTTCGGGTCAAACACAGCCATGTTTATTCCGGCGCAAACGCTGTTTATTCTGGATCTATCGCCCGGCACCACCGGCTGGCATATCTCTGTGCCGTCAAATTTGCGCATCCCCCTGCCCCAAACCCCGTTTTTGACCAATATTCAAAAACCGATCCAGCAATCCATGCTTAGCAAAGGTTTTGGTGCGATTCAGGAAGAATTTATTTCAAAAAAACCGATGCGCGGCACGGCGCTTATTTACGCAACCGGCACTTTGGCAGTGCAATTCCAGCGGCTCGATATTTCGGGAAATCGTAAAGAGCTGGATAAAGATACCGCCAAACGTCGCTTGATGCGCAAATTTATTGCGCGACTTGATAAGCGCTATTTCACCAATGATACCGTTAAGGATTACGCGGCCGAACTTGGCGTCACCACGACCCACCTTACCCGCGTGTGCCGCCAAACTGCGGGCAAACCGGCCACGCGGCTTATTCAGGAAAAAGCGCTGGAGGAAGCCAAGTTTTTACTAAAAGAAACCGATCAGAAAATTGGCAGTATCGCCCATGATCTGGGGTTTGGCACGCCGGCATATTTTACGCGGGTATTTTCCGAACGGGTCGGGTATTCGCCCAAGGCCTATCGCAATCTGGAACGTCCAAAACCATAAGATGCGGCAATGCAATGGGTTGAGAATTGTTGTATCTGCGGCTAAACCCCCCCGCAAACGCATCAATCAAAGGTCTGCCCCATGATTCCACGTTATTCCCGCCCCGAAATGGTTGCCATCTGGTCTGCCGAGACCAAATTCAACATCTGGTACGAAATCGAGGCACACGCATCAGACGCCCAGGCTGACCTTGGGGTTATCCCGCGCGAAAACGCCGAGGCCATCTGGAAAGCCCGTGATGTGAAATTCGATGTGGCCCGTATTGATGAGATCGAGGCCGTTACAAAACATGATGTGATTGCATTTCTAACCCATCTAGCTGAAATAATCGGCCATGAAGAAGCGCGTTTTGTGCATCAGGGCATGACAAGTTCGGACGTGCTGGACACTTGTTTTAATGTGCAGCTGGTCAAGGCATCTGACCTGTTGATCGCCGATATGGACAAGCTGCTGGCCGCCATCAAACGTCGCGCCTATGAACATAAAGACACAGTTTGCATTGGTCGTAGCCACGGGATTCATGCGGAACCAACCACTTTTGGCATCAAACTGGCGCAGGCTTATGCTGAAATGGACCGTAACCGCCAACGGCTGGTTGTGGCGCGTGCGGAAATCGCCACCGGCGCCATTTCCGGCGCGGTTGGCACCTTTGCAAATATCGACCCTGCGGTTGAAGAATATGTATGTGAAAAACTGGGCCTGACGGTTGAGCCGGTTTCTACTCAGGTGATTCCACGCGATCGCCATGCTGCATTTTTTGCCGCATTAGGGGTTTGTGCATCATCGATTGAACGTATCGCCACCGAAATCCGGCATCTTCAGCGCACCGAAGTGCTGGAGGTAGAGGAATATTTTGCGCCCGGGCAAAAAGGCTCCAGCGCTATGCCCCATAAACGCAATCCCATTTTGACCGAGAACCTGACAGGTCTGGCGCGGCTGGTGCGCATGGCGGTGGTGCCGGCCATGGAAAACGTGGCGCTTTGGCATGAACGCGATATCAGCCATTCATCCGTGGAACGCAATATCGGGCCAGACAGCACGATTACGCTTGATTTTGCGCTGGCGCGGCTGACCATGGTGATTGACAAATTGCTGGTTTACCCCGAAAACATGTTGAAAAACATGAACAAATTCAGCGGCTTGGTGCATTCACAGCGGGTTTTGCTGGCATTAACCCAAAAAGGCGCCAGCCGCGAAGACAGCTATCGTCTGGTGCAGCGCAACGCCATGCGGGTTTGGGAAGAAGGCGCGGATTTCATGACTGAATTAAAAGCAGATGCCGAAGTAACCGCGCTGATGTCTGACGCCGAGATCGAAGAAAACTTTGACCTTTCCTATCACACCAAACACGCGGATACGATTTTCAAACGGGTGTTTGGCTAGACATGGTCATTGGCTTTTATTGCCGCTGCGATGAAATACGACACCGGAATGGCAATAATAGCCCCCAAAGCCACAGCAATTAAAATGTATTTGGCAGTATCATAGCCAGCAACAAGCGCGGCTATCATCAATAGCCCTGCCATTGTTGTGCCAACGATTGCGTAAAGAATTGAGGCAAGTCTTAACATTATTTCCCTTTCCTGATTTTGTTCGGACAGTGTCTATCCTAATAAATCAGGAAAGGATTTGATCAAAATCAAGTGCCCGCGTGAATTTGTTCGGCAGCAACCGCAGCAAGCTCGTTAAGTTTTGCACGAACCTCTTCTGCGCTTGATTTATCGCCCAAATCACCGGCAACCTTGCGCACCACATCTTCATTTCCGGCCTCTTCAAAATCCGACTTGATGACTTCGAGCGCATAAGCGGCAATGTCATCACCGGATTTGCCCAGTTTTTCAGCGGCCCAATGGCCAAGCAACTTATTGGCACGGGCATCTATTTTGAATTGGGTTTCCGCATCATGGGCGAATTTGTTTTCAAAGGCGTTTTCGCGTTCATCAAAAGTTGACATGTTCTGCTCCTGTTATTGTTCTATCAATATTTAAGGGGGGTGCCCCCCCGTTTACAAGGCTTTGTTGCGAATCCTTGCTCCTTTTTCAAACAAAGCCTATAGAGCGGATAACCACGTAAAATGACCAGATTGGGGATGCAAATGCCGCGTCGCAGAATGATCTATGAAGGCAAAGCCAAAATCCTGTATGAGGGACCGGATCCCGACACCATTGTGCAATATTTCAAGGATGACGCCACCGCGTTTAATGCTGCCAAAAAAGCGGTGATTGATGGTAAAGGTGTGCTTAACAACCGCATGTCCGAACATTTTATGACCGGTCTAAACCTGATCGGCGTGCCGACCCATTTTATCAAACGCCTGAATATGCGCGAACAACTGGTGCGCAAGGTCGAGGTTATTCCGCTGGAGGTGGTTGTGCGCAATGTCGCTGCCGGTTCGATGTCCAAACGTCTTGGTATTGCCGAGGGCACCAGCCTGCCCCGCCCGATTATTGAGTTTTATTACAAAGATGACAGCCTGAATGACCCGCTGGTTACCGAAGAACACGCCATTGCCTTTGGCTGGGCCAGCCAGCAGGATCTGGATGAAATGATCAGCCTTGCCTTGCGGGTTAATGATTTTATGTGTGGCGTTATGTATGGTATTGGCGTGAAACTTGTTGATTTCAAAATCGAGATTGGCCGTATTTTTGACGGCGATTTCCAGCGTTTGGTGGTCGCCGATGAAATCAGCCCTGATTCCTGTCGTTTGTGGGATATTGAAACCAGCAAAAAACTGGATAAAGACGTTTTTCGCCAAGATCTGGGCGATTTAGGCGATGTTTACGCTGAGCTGGCCACCAGGCTTGGCGTTATGCCTAAAAAATCCTCGACCTCTGGCCCCAAACTTGTTGATTAAGGAAAATCCATGAAAATTCTTGTTGATATTACCTTGAAAAATGGCGTTTTGGACCCGCAAGGCAAAGCCATTCAACATGCGCTGGGGGCACTTGGGTTTGAAGGTATCGACGGGGTGCGCCAAGGCAAGGTGATCGAGCTGGACTTGGCAGAAACCGACCGCAGCACAGCCGAAGTAACAGCCAAAAAGATGTGCGAAAAACTGTTGGCCAACACGGTGATTGAAAATTATACCATCCGGCCAGCATCATGAAATCGGCTGTCATTGTCTTTCCCGGCTCCAATTGTGACCGCGATCTGGCGGTTGCATTTGAACGCAGCAGCGGGGTGAAATCGCAAATGGTCTGGCACAAAGATGCCAGCCTGCCCGATGATATCGACATTGTCGCCATTCCCGGCGGGTTTTCTTTTGGCGATTATTTGCGTTGCGGGGCCATTGCGGCGCGCGCCCCGATTATGCAATCGGTTGTTGAGTTTGCCAATAAAGGCGGCCATGTGCTGGGCATTTGCAACGGCTTTCAGGTGTTGATTGAAAGCGGGCTGTTGCCCGGTGCCTTGATGCGTAATTCCGGCCTGAAATTTGTGTGCAAAGATCTGGAATTAACAGCCGAGACCGCCAACAGCCCGTTTACCAATGCGTTTAGCAAAGGCAAAAAAATCACGGTTCCGGTGGCCCATCACGATGGTAATTATATCGCTGACAGCGGTTTGTTAGCAGAATTAAACGGCGAGGACCGTGTTGCGTTTCGCTATGTTGAAAACCCCAATGGTTCGGTGGAAAACATTGCCGGCATTCTTTCCAAAAACCGGCGGGTGCTGGGCTTGATGCCCCATCCAGAACGCTTGAACGACCCCGCACTGGGCGGGGCCGACGGGGCCAAACTGTTCAACTCGCTTATCGCATCAATGGCAACAGCCTAGCGCCAGAACCTGTCACCAAATTCTTCGGCCATGCCGGAATACATACCCGCAACCTGATTGCCATAACCATTATAAAGCTGGGTGGGAATACGATCCCCGCCGCTTAATGGCCGTTCGGTTGCTTGTGACCAGCGGCGGTGGTCCACCTCGGGGTTCACATTGGCCCAGAAACCGTATTCCTTTTTCTGTAACCCCTCCCAGAACCCGACCGGCTGTTTATCGGTAAAGGTAATGCGGTCAATGGATTTGATCGACTTGAACCCGTATTTCCAAGGGGTGTGCAGCCGCATTGGCGCGCCGAATTGTTTATGCAACACCTTGCCATATGCGCCGACAACCATCAAGGACAGCTCGTTGGTGACCTCGGCCATAGTTAACCCTTCGGTATAGGGCCAAGGATACCAGCTGGCGCGCTGTTCGCTGGCGACCTCGGGGTTGTTGAAGGTTTGGAATTGCACATATTTGGCAGCTGAGGTTGGCTTGGCCATTTCTACCAGTTTGGCCAACGGAAACCCGACCCACGGCACCACCATTGACCATGCCTCGACACAGCGATGACGGTAAATACGTTCTTCAACACCAATGCGCGAAATCAGATCATCAACCGAGATTTGAAATGGCGCATCCACCATGCCGTCAATGGTAACCGTCCACGGATCAGATTGCAGGGCTTGCGCTTCTTGATGAATATTTTTTGATGATCCGAATTCATAAAAATTATTATAAGTCGTATTGATCGATTCAGCCGTAACCGGCCGACCTGCATTTGCGTAATTGCCGTTCAACCCCGGGGTTGGTGAAAACCGGCTTTGCGAAGGCAGTGCAAAAGCTGAACCGCCCATGGCGGCCAGCCCCGTAGCAATGCCCATACCCGCCAATATTTTTCGGCGATTCAAGAAATGCTTTTCATCTGTTGACTGGCTTTCTTTGATCAACCAGTCCGGTTTTTTGTGGTAATGCATTTGGTATTCCTTGCTGTTTCAGCTTTGGACCATAAGCGGAAAGACGCCTTAGCGCCAATCAAAGACGCTTGAGCATCCCGTGATCAGGGCATAGTTTCGCTTATATGACAATTGCACTAGAACACCATCCAATACGTTCCGGACGCTTTGTGCGTTGGTTTATAGGGCTGTCGGTTGTTATAATCGTCACCATTCTATGGGCATCAAACGGATATTTAACCGCACGTTTCACAGAAACGTTACGCAATCAGGCGGTTTTGCGTGCGGCATTATATGCAGGCAACATCAAATCAGTGCTGCAAAAACACTCGGTTGTGCCGCTTTTGCTGTCCCAGGACCCGGTTTTATCCACAGCGTTACAGACCGAAAGCTTTTCGACCACCTCGCAACGGCTGATTTCTTTTTCTGATGAAATCGGTGCGGCTTCGGTATTTTTGCTTGATCTGAGTGGTCGGGTTGTTGCGGGCAGCGACCGGCGCACCATTGGTGCGTTTCTGAAAGAAGAGGAATTTTTTGTCAGGGCGCTGCGCGATAACGGCACGGTTTTCAGCGCAACCTCGCGCGATGAAACCGCCTATCGATTTTATTTCGCCCAAAAAGTTGAATCCGGCCTCGATGTATTGGGGGTGATCGTGGTTGAAGTTGACCTGCGCAAACAAGAAGAGTTGTGGCGTGATATCGGCTTGCAAGTGGCATTGACAGATTCGGTTGGTGATGTTTTGCTGGCTTCCGATGTCTTTTGGCGACGTCAAACCCTGCAAAGCATTTTAGAAGAAACCGGCCTGCCCTCCACCTCGCAACGGGTGTTCGGTGTTTTTCAACAAACCCCGGCCAGCGATTTTGTTTATATTAATGGTGAACGGCTTTTTGCCAGCGAAGCAGCGGTCGGGTTTCGTGGCTGGAAGGTGAATTATTATGCATCGACCCAAAACGTAGCAGCGCGGGTTAATGCAATTTTGGCGCTAGAGGTCATGGTGCTGGCTTTGCTGGTTGCCTTAATGTTTTTTGTTTTATCCCGAAGAACAGCAATGGAATCCATCAAGGTTATTCGCGAATCCGCCGAATTACGTTCCCTGAACGCGCGGCTGTCATCCGAGGTAGAACAACGCCAAGCCGCTGAAAAAAACCTGCAATCCGCTGAGCAAAACCTTGAACAGGCATCCAAACTGGCCGCACTTGGCCAGATGTCAGCGGCTGTCAGCCATGAATTGAACCAGCCGCTTGCGGCAATGCGGACCTATTTGGCAGGGGCAAAGCTGTTGCTAAGCCGTAATCGGATCGAAGAAGCCTCAACCAGCTTTCAACGCATTGATGATCTGATTGGACGTATGGGCGCAATCACCAAGCAGCTTAAATCCTATGCACGAAAATCCGGAGATGACCCCAAAAAAATTGACCTGCGCGATTGTGTCGAGGCCGCTTTTGGCATGATGTCCCCCCAGTTGGGCCGCCGCGAGGTCACCATCACCCAGGATATCCCCGATGTGCCGGTTTATGTTATCAGCGACGCATTGCGGGTTGAACAGATTATTATCAACCTGCTTAGAAATGCGCTGGACGCGGTAAAAGACGTAACCGAACCCCGCATTTCGGTGACCCTATCGGCGGATTCTGACGTATGTTTGAGAATTCAGGACAATGGCCATGGTTTTGATGACCCGGAAGCATTATTTGAACCTTTCTACACTACTAAAGAACCCGGCGAGGGGGTGGGGCTTGGCCTTGCGATTTCTGCCGGGATTGCCACCGAAATGGGCGGTCGTCTGATCGCCAGAAACGCAACCCCGCTGGGTGCAATATTTGAATTGCACCTACCCAACGCGGGCAAAATTACAGAGGCAGCAGAGTGAACATGTCAGAGACCCTGAAAGTCGCCATCATTGATGACGAAACCCATATGCGAGATTCCATCAGCCAATGGCTGGAGCTAACCGGATTGCCAACTGTATGTTTTGAGAATGCCGAAAAAGCCCTTGCCGAGATTGGCAGCGATTTTGAAGGTGTCGTGATTTCCGACATCCGCATGCCCGGCATGGGCGGTATGGATATGTTAAAACGCCTGCACGCCCAGGATTCCGCCTTGCCGGTTATCTTGATCACCGGCCACGGCGATGTGCAAATGGCGGTCGAAGCCATGCAATACGGCGCTTATGATTTTATCGAAAAACCGTTTGATCCCGACCGCCTGGCCGAGCTAACCAAACGCGCCATTGCCGCGCGGCGCATGACCCTTGATAACCGCACCTTGCGGCGTGAACTGGCCGATGGCACGGTTTTATTGCGTAAACTTATCGGCAGCTCGCAGGCCATTGAAAAACTGCGCGAGGATATTCTGGATATTTCTTTTGCCGATGGCAATGTGTTGATCCACGGTGAAACCGGCACCGGAAAAAGCCTGATTGCCAATGCCATTCATGCTTGTGGCCCCCGTCAAGGCAAGCCGCTGATTACCCTGAATTGCGCCGCCCTTAGCGATGCAGAACTGAACCAGCGGCTGTTTGGCCCGTCGGATTCTGCTGAAATTAAACCGATCATGTCTTATACGGAACCCTGCACTTTATGTCTCGAGGATGTTGAATCGCTGTCGGCAATATCACAGGCACAATTATTGACTATGCTTGAAACACTGGATAACGAAACGGCTGAGGGCGAAACCCCCAGGGTTCGGATCATTGCTGTGGCCGGACAAGAAGACCAAGGTAAATCCATTTCAAAAAGCCTGCGTCAGGATTTGTTTTTCCGCTTATCGTCAATGGAAATCACTGCGCCAACCCTGCGCGAACGCGGCGAAGACATTCTTGAATTATTCGGTCGTTTTACCCAGATTTTTTGCGAAGAATACGGCTGTGCGCCGCTGGAAATTTCAGCAGCGGATGCGGCCAATTTATTAAGCGCCCCGTGGCCCGGAAACATCCGGCAATTGCTAAATCTGGCCGAACGCGCGGTTATTCAGTCGCGCCATGGCGAAGATGCGGTTTCACAATTATTGGCGGCAGAAACCGTTGCGGCAGAATCCACGTCTACGGCACAAAAACCGCTGAAGGAACATGTCGAGGCTTTTGAGCGGATGTTGATCGATAACGCCCTGCGCCGCCATACCGGTTCGGTTTCAAAGGTTATGGAGGAACTGGTTTTGCCCCGCCGGACCTTAAATGAAAAAATGGCCAAATACGATCTTAGCCGCGCCAATTATCTTTAGGGCGCCAACGCGGTTTCCAGATCGCCATA
>JALSGU010000023.1 GCA_026982575.1 Paracoccaceae bacterium
TTGAAAACGGATTATCGCTGGCTTGGGTCACAACTGGTTGTGTTTACGCGCCATGTATTCTTTGGCGGTTTCCACAGCCACGGCTGCATCCCGGCAATAGGCATCAGCACCAATGGCTTTGCCAAATTCAGCGTTCAACGGCGCGCCGCCAACCAGCACGATATAATCGTCGCGAATGCCCTCGGCAATCATCGTATCAATGACGGTTTTCATATAGGGCATAGTGGTGGTCAACAGCGCAGACATGCCCAGAATATCGGCTTTTTCTGCCTTGAGCGCCGCCAGATAATCCTCAACCGGATTATTGATACCAAGGTCAACCACCTCAAAACCGGCGCCCTCCATCATCATGGCGACAAGGTTTTTGCCAATATCGTGGATGTCGCCCTTAACGGTGCCGATCACCATTTTGCCCAGCTGCGGCGCACCGGATTCAATCAGTAACGGCTTCAGAATACCCATGCCGCGCTTCATGGCACCTGCCGCCAAAAGCACCTCGGGCACAAATAAAATACCATCGCGAAAATCAATGCCGACAATCCGCATACCCTCAACCAGTGCCTTGGTCAGCACATCGTAAGGCATCCATTTTCGTTCCAACAAAATATTGACACCTTCGGCAATTTCATCCGCCATGCCATCATAAAGATCGTCAAACATCTGCAAAACCAGCTCTTCGTCGTTCAGCTCGCTTAGAATCAGGTCATCTTCAAAATCGGACATTTGGTTTTTCCTTTGTCACAGGTGTGCAAGATTGATTTATCGCCCAGCCCGTTGATTAGTCTTTGCATTTTACGACTTCATAAGTCGTTGAGCGACCTATTTGCGCCGCCGACGTTCGCGTTTGGGGGGGGCAATGCCGCTGGTGCCATCATCCGCAGATGAAAACCCGCCCATGGCAGCTTCGACCTCTGCCAGATCTGGCGCTGGGCCTTTTGGCGTGTTTTCCAGTGCCTCGCGCATTTTTTCCAGATGTACCGGCATGGTGCCACAACAGCCGCCAATAATCCGCGCCCCGCAATTGCGGGCCATAACCGCATATTCACCCATCAATTCCGGTGTGCCGTCATAAATAATTTTGCCGTCCTGATATTTTGGAATGCCGGCATTGCCTTTGGCAATAACCGGCATATCGGGGTTTTCCTTAGCAAAACCCAAAATAGTGCGCAATAAATCCGAGGCCCCTACCCCGCAATTAGCCCCGAACGCAATCGGCTGATTTGGAATTTCAGCGATCATCGACACCATATTAACCGAGGTTAAGCCCATCATGGTGCGCCCTGCGGTATCGAAACTCATAGTGCCACACCACGGTGCGCCTATATTGGCAAATGCCTCGGCGGCAGCCCTGAATTCTTCGGGGGCAGATATTGTCTCGACCCATAAAATATCGGCGCCGCCTTCCATCAATCCGCTGGCTTGTTCTTCGAACATTTCAACCGCCGAGGCATGGGACAAGCCGCCAACCGGCTCCATGATATCACCTGTCGGGCCGACAGAACCGGCCACAACCACCGTGCGGCCAGACGCATCTGCGGCCTCGCGGCCAATTTCAGCGGCAATGCGGTTTAATTCGCGCACGCGATCCTGCGCGTTATGCAATTTCAGGCGTGACGCAGTGCCGCCAAAGGAATTGGTCAAAAACATATCACTGCCCGCATTGATAGACCCATCATAAAGCGCACGAATTTTGGCGGGCTGGTCCGCATTCCATAATTCCGGGGCCTCGCCAGCCTCCAGCCCCATGGCAAACAGGTTGGTGCCGGTTGCACCATCTGCTAAAATCCAGTCTCGTTCTGCCAGTAATTTGCTAAGCGCATCCATAATTTTATTCCATTCCAATGCCCATTGGGCGTTTATCCAACCAGTTTTCTGGCAATGCCATCCAGCCGTTCAATCATGGCCCGCAATCCGTTTGATCGCTGCGCCGAAAGGTGCTGGTCCAGCCCCAGCCGCCCCATTTCTGCCAGCGCATCCACCGCCAAGGCATCTTTTGCGCTTAGCCCGTTATACAAAGCATGTAAAACGGCGATTAACCCGCGCACAATCATCGCGTCGCTATCACCTGAAAACCGGATAATCGCATCATCGCCCTGCCCGCTGATTTCAGGCATGATCCACACTTGCGATGCACAGCCATGCACTTTGGTGGCGTCTACCTTGAAATTCGGATCCATATCGGGCATTTTCTTGCCCAGATCAATGACATAGCGATACCGGTCTTCCCATTCATCAAGAAACTCAAAATCCTCGGCAATCTCTTCAAACTGTTCACTGGCCATTTTTTGCTCCTTTGCGCCTAGCATTTAAGTGCTTTGCGCGCATAGGTCCAGACCCAAGGATGCCGCAACCCAATCCAGCGCTGCATCAACATCTGTAACGGTTTTTACATCCGGCAAATCCGGCCGGTCAATCAGCACCACAGGCAAGCCAAGCTGGCGCGCCGCTGCCAATTTCGGCCAGCCACCCCGCCCGCCGGCATTATGCACCACCAGCGCGTTTATGCCTTGTTCGGTCAGGCCTTTTAGCTCGGTTTTGATGTCAAAAGGCCCGAAAAAAGGGCATATCCGGCCCTTTGGCGGGGCTGGTGGATGCGGAGTATTACGGCTGCGCACCACCAGATCAATGTTTTTCAGCCGGTAAAACGGTGCCAGACGTGCGTTGCCAACCGCCAGCAAGGCCCGCGAAATATTTAAGGATTCCAATGTTTTTGCGGCCTCTTGGGCCGAATTCGCAAAATGCCAGTTATCATCTTTTTCAGGCTGCCATTTTGGCCGTTGCAATAAAATATGGGGTTTGTTTGCGGCTGACAAAAGCGCGCATTCGATCAAATCCGTGTCAAACGGGTGTGGTGCTATTACCACCAGACCGGCAGACGGGTCGATCTCTATTCCTAAGGCCTTAACTTCTTTTGCCAGCAATTCCGCCTCGCGAGAGCCGCCAACAATTGCCAGTTTCATACCGGCACGATTTTCACGCCATCGGATGTGGCCGAAAGCGCAATTTTACCCTGTTTCAACAACAAAGCATCCGCACCAAAAGTTTTAAGCCGCCAGCCCCGCAATGCCGGCACATCGGGCATTTCCTCATTGGCGATCCGGTCCAGATCCGATGACGTCGCGATCAGCTTTGCCGCCACCCCTGCCGAGGATGATTTTGCCTTTAGCAATACCCGCAACAAATCGGCCAATGCCTCGGATCCCTGTTTCTTTTCTTTGTGTTTTGTCACTTCGGGCAGATCCTCTGCATCCATTTCCACACCGCGCTTTACAGCCGCCAGAATCCCTTCGGCAATTTCGCCCCTGCGCCCGTCGCGCAACAGGCGCGATTTGCCAAGGTCATGGGAATCTTTGGGCTTGTTAGCCGCCAGTTCCAGCAAGGCATCATCTTTGTAAACCCGCGGTCGAGGGATGTTTTTACGCTGGGCGTATTCTTCGCGAAAGCTGGCCAATTCCTTTGCCACAGCCAAAAACCGGCGCGAATTTGTGCGGGTTTTCAGGCGTTTCCATGCGTTTTCCGGCTTAACAATATAGGTATCGGGGTTCATCAGCACGGCCAGTTCTTCCTCTACCCATGCTTCGCGGCCGGTTTCTTTTAGCTGCTGCGCCAGTTCTTCGTAAACCACCCGCAAATGGGTGACATCGCCAATCGCATAGGTTTTCTGATTGGCTGACAAAGGCCTTCGTGACCAATCGGTAAACCGGCTGGATTTATCCACCTGTTCCTTGGCTATTTTACGCACCAGCGTTTCATAACCAACCTGTTCGCCAAAGCCACACACCATGGCTGCAACTTGCGTGTCAAAAAACGGTTTTGGAATCACCCCGCCCTCAACCGCAAAAATCTCCAGATCTTGGCGGGCTGCGTGGAAAACCTTGATTACAGTTTCATCGCGAAACAAATCATAAAGCGGCGCAAGATCCAGCCCCTCGGACAATGTATCGACCAGAACCGCGCCTTCGGTACCTGTTCCGGGCATGGCAATCTGCACAAGGCATAGTTGCGCATAATATGTACGTTCGCGCAAAAATTCGGTATCTATGGTGACATAAGGGTGGGCGGCGCATTGCGCACAATACGCGGCCAGCGCGTCAGTAGTTGTTATTGTTTTCATTCCGCTGTTATATCTGGTTTTAGCCCCGCTTTCCAAGCATAATTTCGGAGACCCCATGCGCGCCCGACTGGATATTGACCTTGCAACCCCCGAACCACCGCCCCAAGCATCCATCGATGCGGCAATGCGGCTGCTGAAAACCGGCCATTTGTTTCGTTATGGTGAAATGGGCGGCGAAGGAAACGAGGCCGCATTGCTGGAAACCGATTTTGCGGCAATGCTGGGGGCAAAATACTGTATCGCTGTGAATTCCGGTGGTTCTGCGATTTTTCTGGCGCTAAAGGCCGCCGGTGTAAAGCAAGGCGACAAAGTATTGCTAAATGCCTTTACCCTTGCCCCAGTGCCCGGTGCTTTGCAACATTTGGGCGCTGAAACCGTATTGGTTGATATCAATGACCGGCTTGTGATTGACCCCGATGCGCTACGGTCAAGGGCCGCAGAGAGTGGCGCCAAATTCCTGTTACAAAGCCATATGCGCGGCCATATCGCCGATATGGATGAAATTACGGCCATATGTGCCGAATTTGGCATCAAAATGATCGAGGATTGCGCCCACACCATGGGGGCCACTTGGAACGGCGTTCAGACCGGAAAATTTGGCATTGCGGCGGCGTTTTCCAGCCAGTCTTTCAAACAATTCAACACCGGCGAAGGCGGGTTGATTGTAACCGATGATGAAGATATCGCCGCCCGCGCGATTTTGATGTCGGGCAGTTATATGTTTTTTGAGCAACACGCCGCCGCGCCGCCAAAACATGTTTTTGAACGCTGGAAAGGCCAATCTGCCAACCATTCCATGCGGATGAGCGCGCTTACGGCCGCGATCCTGCGCCCGCAATTACCGCTGCTGGCAGCCCGTAATACCCGCTGGCGCGAAATTCATGACCGGATTGCAAACCGCTTGCACCGCCACCAAATGCTGCGCCTGCCACACCGACCAGAGCTTGAAAACTATACCCCGACTTCGATCCAGTTTTTTATGGCGGGGGGCAATATTGATGCGGTTGTCGCTGAAAGCACAAAACACGGCGTGCCGATTAAATTTTTTGGCGGAGAAAAAGCCGTGGGCTTTACATCGCGCTCCCCCCATTGGGAGTATATCTCGGGGGATCAACAGGTTAACCAATCAGAACAAGTGCTTTCCACCCTTTGCGATGTGCGCCTACCGCTTGGCCTCAGCGATGATCAGGCCGATGTTTTGGCGGATGTCATCACCCAATCCATCGATGCGGTGATGCTATGAGCCGCCTGACCCTGCGTTCCATCGAAATTTTTATCGCGGCGGTTGAGGAAGGCTCGGTTGCAGCGGCAGCGCGGCGTCTTAAAACCAGCCCTTCATCCATCAGCCAGCAAATTTCCAATCTTGAATCCGAACTTGGCACAACATTGCTGGACCGTGCGGCGCGCCCCTTGGCGCTGACCCCTTCGGGTTTTTTGTTTCAGCGCCGCGCCCAAAACATAATGGCAGAAGCCCTGCTGGCAAGGGCCGAGCTTTCGGTGCAGGATTTTTCAAAGCTCAGCCGTTTTAGCATTGCAATCATTGATGATTTTGAACCGGACGTAACCCCTGCCCTGATATCAAAACTATCCGAAGACATGCCATCAGCCCATCTGGTGCTGTCAACCGGCGCCAGCCATGCAAACCTTGCGGCGCTTGAATCGCGCAGCGTTGATATTTGTATCGCCGCCGAACCCGATAGCAACGCCGACTGGATGGAGGTTTATCCACTGCTGAACGAGCCATTTGTAGTGCTGGCCCCCAA
Source organism: Paracoccaceae bacterium (assembly GCA_026982575.1). Classification (GTDB taxonomy): domain Bacteria; phylum Pseudomonadota; class Alphaproteobacteria; order Rhodobacterales; family Rhodobacteraceae; genus UBA3077. The sequence continues at coordinate 5,878 of JALSGU010000023.1, forward strand.
AGGTATCATTGATAAAGGCCAAGACAGCCTGCCCCGATTAATGCAATTACCGTTTATCCGGTTTCCCGAAAATCAGGTTGTTGGCCGCAAAATAGAGGCAGCCCTTGCCCGTGAACGCCTGTCTATTCCGCAAAAATTCACGCTAGACAGTTACCAGTCGATCATGGCGATGGTGGCCAAAGGTGCCGGATGGGCGATTGCGCCGCCAATGTGCTATTTGCGCGCCCAAAGATTTCAAGATGCGGTCGATATGTTGCCAGTTCCGTTTGACGGGCTGTCGCGGCGCATATCGCTGTTTGCACGGCGCGACACGCTTGATGTTATGCCACGCGACATTGCCGCCCGCATGAGACCTTTAATCGAGGCAATGTTAATAGACCCCGCAACCGCACAGTTTGGCTGGCTTCGCAGTGAATTCAGATTACTTTAGGCAACTGCGCGTTTGGCATCGGATACACAATCCAGAATGAAATCAACGGTTTGATCCAGTTCGTCACGGGTTAAACTAATCGGCAAACGGATGTCGCAGGCGCGTTTCAACATGGCGCGGGTCATGGGCAATTCGGGCACATTACCAATAAATTTCCAGTTCCAGAACACCCGCGCATTATCACCCTGCATGCCAAAAATACTGATCATATTGCCCCGCTGTTTGGAAATTTCCATCACATCAAGAGCTTCCTCATCGGAAAATCCGATCAGATTAAACTGTAACGAATCCGGCGCGCGGCGTTCACGATCATCAGCTTTTGGCACCGAAACAAAGCTGGATGCGTTCAGTTTGCTTTCCACATATTCATAATTGCTTAACCCCTTGGCCACCCGTTCATCCACCAGCGGAATTTGCGGGCGGATCACCGCCGCCGAAAGGTTATTCATACGCAGGTTAAACAGCGGAAACAGGTTTTGGTATTTTTCAAACGGCACATCGGGATGGGCGTGTTTGGCCCAGTTATGTTCATATGCACCCGACATAAACACGGCTTTGGCCAGAATGTCGGGATCATTGGTCAGCAAAATACCGCCCTCACCGCCATTAACCATTTTATAGGATTGAAAGCTGAAACAGCCCGTGGCCCCCATGGTGCCAACCTTTTTGCCATTCCAAAGCGTGCCTAAAGAATGGGCCGCGTCTTCTATCACCGGAACCCCGGCAGCGTCACAAAGCGACATGATCGCATCCATATCGCTGGTATGGCCGCGCATATGGCTGATGATTACCGCTTTGGTTTTGCCGTTCAGCTTTTGTTTGAAATCGGCCATATCAATGCGCAGATCATCGCCGACCTCAACCAATATTGGCAACGCACCTGTATTGACAACCGCGCTTGGCACCGCGGCAAATGTCCATGCCGGGATCAATACCTGATCGCCCGGTGAAACACCAACCGCCAATAATGAAAGGTAGATCGCCGAAGATGCAGAATTAACCGCCAAGGCATATTTAACCCCCATAAATTCGGCAAATTCTTTTTCCAACAACGTTACTTGGGATGGCGCATCAAGCGGAGCAGTATAGCGAAACAAATCACCCGATTGCATCAGATCATCAATTGCCACCTTGGCCGATTCTGGAATCGGCTCGGAGTCATATACACTGCGTTTGCCCATGTTGTTCTCTTTTTCCAAACATTAACTTTTGATTTTCTATACACCCGCAATTTGATTCGACAAACCGGTTCCTGAAAAACAGGCACAAAATAGCCTATTTTGAAACAATTGGTAATACGGGGTGAAATGGCTCCGGCGGTAGGGGTCGAACCTACGACAAATTGATTAACAGTCAACTGCTCTACCACTGAGCTACGCCGGAACAAGGCACGCATTTCTACGCTGGTGAGGGCGATATAGCAAAGCCGTTTATAAGCGACAAGGGCTATTTACATGATTTTTCAAACTAGTTGAAATTGCCCGTCCACGCGCAAGATACCAACCGGCTTAACCAACCCCCTTTCAACCAGATCAATCAGATGCGCCAAAACATTACGCGCGGCAAGTGGCCAAAGCTTTTGATCAATTTCGCTGTACAGTATTGCTGTAATTGCTGAAACCTCGCAAATACCGTCAGAAAGTGCTGACAAAACCTGTGCTTCGCGGTGCAATCGATGTGAAATCTGATGTTCAAGCATTGTTTTTGCGTCTGATAAAGGTGCGCCATGGCCGGGGAAATACAGATCTGCCTTATAGGCTTGTAATTTTTGCAAAGAATTCAAAAACTGGGTCAAATCCCCGTCCGGCGGCGAAACCAGCGTTGTTGACCAGCCCATTACATGATCTCCGGAAAATAATTTATCTTCCCAACCAAAACAAAGATGGTTGGAAAGATGGCCGGGGGTGTGAACCGCCCTTAGCTGCCATTCCTTGCCGGTAACAACATCCCCGCCTGCCAGAACTTTATCGGGCATAAATGCGGCATCAATGCCTTCGCCGCCACCAAGCCCGGCCTGTTTTGCAAGTTGTTCCATTACCTTGCTGCGGCCCGCATGGCTTGGCCCGAACCCCAATACCGGCGCATCAACCGCCTGTGACAAGCGTTTGGCCAAAGGCGAGTGGTCAATATGGGAATGGGTCACAAAAATATGGCTAACGCGCTGGCCATTAAGCGCGCTGATCAAAGCCGCAAAATGGCCGGGGTCATCAGGGCCGGGGTCAATCACCGCAATTTCGGATTCGCCCAGCAAATAGGTGCGGGTTCCGGTGAACGTCATCGGGCTTGCATTGGGGGCGGTAATCACCCGCAACCCGGAAATCACCGGCTCTGCAACACCGATTTGGGGGGTATGGTCCAGATTAAACAAAGATTTCACAAAAACGACCTCTTGTCAGCGCGACACGCGCAGATTAACGGTTAACAATGGATTTTGGTTGGCTCAAGCGATACTTTCCGCGTTCAATGTTTGGGCGCACCCTGATTATTATGCTTTTTCCGGTTATTGGCCTGCAACTGATTGTCGGGCAAGTGTTTATTCAGCGGCATTTTCAACGGGTTACCGAACAAATGACCCAATCCGTAGCCTTGGAAATAAATTATGCCATTCAGTTGATAGAATTGGCCGAAGATGTTCCCGAGGCCCAAGCCGCACTGGATGAAATATCGGTTAATCTGGAATTGTTGTTGCTGTTGAATCCGCAAATGACCCTTCCGACCCAGGACCTGCGGTTTTTTTATGACCTGTCGGGGAAGTCTCTGGTGGAAAGCCTGCATTCGGAGATTAAACTGCCGTTAAGGGTTGATTTACGCCAAGATCAAAACAGGGTGGCAATCTGGGTGGATACTCCGAAAGGTGTGCTGGAAATTGTGCTGCCACGCAGCAGGGTAACCGCGACCAACCCCCACCAGTTGCTGGTTCTAATGATGCTGGCCTCGATCATTCTGGTTGTGATCTCTGTTGGGTTTTTGCGCATTCAGGTGCGCCCCATCAAACGTTTGGCCGAAGCCGCCGAAGCATTTGGCAAAGGCCAGCAAATGCCGATCCACCCTTCCGGTTCCACCGAAATTCGCCGTGCGGCGCTGGCATTTTTGTCGATGCGTAACAAGCTTGACCGCCAGATGGAGCAACGCACCCAGATGCTTTCTGGGGTCAGCCATGATCTTCGCACGCCACTGACCCGCATGAAGCTGGCGCTGGAATTTATGGAAGACACCCATGATCTGGATAAAGATGTGGCCGAAATGGAACGCATGTTAAACGGATTTCTGGCCTTTGCCAAAGACGACCAGCAGGAACAAGGCGTGCCTACAGATCCAAAACAGCTGGCGCAAGGTTTGACTGAAAACATGCAGCGCTCCGGAGCGGATATTACGCTGGTTCTGAAATTTGATTCCTATAATAAAACCAATGTTGTGCTTAAAGCTGAATCCATCAAACGCGCGGTGCAAAACCTGTTGGACAACGCCAATAAATACGCGACAAAAACCCTATTTACCGTTGTTCTTAAAGACAAGTTCCTTGAGTTTATTATAGAAGACAATGGCGCAGGTATTGCCAAACAGCATTATGAAACCGCACTGCTGCCCTTTGAGCGGCTGGATAAATCCCGCGCGCCGGACGGCAGTGTCGGGCTTGGGTTGTCAATTGCTGTGGATATTGCCCGCGCCCATGGCGGCAATCTGGAGCTGTCCAAAAGCCAGAAACTTGGCGGGCTTTGCGCGCGCCTTACGATTCCGCGTTAGCTTTATCAAGACCGCCTTGGGCAAACAAACCCACATAAGAGCCTAATTTCAGGGCCTTTTCAGGGTTTGAGGCATTGCCATCCAACGCGCGCTTTTTCACGCCTTGCAAAATTGCCGCCATACGAAAAAAGCTGAACGCGATATAAAACCGCATATCCGGCGGGGCACCCAGCCCGCGGCGTTTGGCATAAAGCGCCACATATTCCGCATCGGACGGAATGCCAAGCGCGGCGCGATCCACCCCCGCCAGCCCTCGCCCTTGTTCACCAACCGGCATGGACCATTGCATCAATTGCCCGCCCAAATCGGCCAGCGGGTGGCCAAGGGTTGACAGCTCCCAATCAAGAATGGCGTTTAACACATTGGTTTTGTGGTCAAATAACAGGTTGTCTATGCGCCAGTCCCCATGTACCAGTGTCACTTGCCCATCATCAGATGGCAGGTTTGTGGTCAGCCATTCAATCAGCGCATCCATGGGTTTGATCGTTTCGGTCTCGCTGTTGCGATATTGCCCTGTCCAGCGGCCCAGCTGGCGTTCAAAATAATTGCCGGGCTTGCCATAATCAGCCAAACCAGCCGCCAGAATATCAACATTATGCACCGCCACCAGCCCCGCATTCATGGCATCATAGATTTTTGTGCGCGCTTCCGGTGTTTTATCCCGCAACCGCGGGTCATTAAAATTCCGGCCCTCGATATGATCCATCACATAAAACATTGCGCCTGTTACAGACGGGTTTTCAGACAGAAAATAGGTTTTGGGAACCGGCAGGCCTTGCTTATACAGCGCAGACAGCACCCTGTATTCCCGATCAACCGCATGGGCTGATTTAAGTAAATCTCCCAAGGGTTTGCTTCTCAACACATATTTCTTTTTAGGAGTTGTTAGAATATAAGTAGGGTTCGATTGCCCCGAAGCGGTTTTTTCAACCTGAACCGGCCCGGAAAACCCGTCAATCTGCTCAGCTAAAACCTGTGTTGCGGCGCTTATATCCATCAAATCCGCTCATTGGTATGTTTGCGCAACTCATTGCGTGCAACTTGCCGTCGATGCACCGCATCCGGCCCGTCTGCCAAGCGTAACGTGCGCAAATGCGTCCAGCTGGCAGCCAAAGGTGTGTCTTGGCTAATGCCCTGCCCGCCAAACATCTGCACCGCTTCATCCACGACTTTTAATGCCACCCGAGGCGCGACAACTTTGATCTGGCTGATCCAAGGCGCCGCGGCGCGCACATCGCCCTGATCCATCATCCAAGCAGCTTTCAGGCATAGCAACCGCGCTTGTTCGATCTCCATGCGACATTCGGCAATAATGTCATAATTCGCCCCCAGTTGGGCGATTTTCTTGCCGAACGCCTCTCGCGTCAGGCTGCGTTTACACATCAGGCTTAGCGCTGCTTCGGCATGGCCGATGGCGCGCATACAATGGTGAATGCGCCCCGGCCCAAGCCGGCCTTGCGAAATCTCAAAGCCGCGCCCCTCGCCCAACAGCAAATCGCCCACAGGAATGCGCACGCTATCAAACCGGATATGCATATGGCCGTGGGGCGCATCATCATGGCCATAAACCTGCATCGGTCGCAAAACCGTTATGCCTTCCGCATCGCTTGGGACCAATACCATGGAATGCTGTTGATATTTACCCGCATCCCCGCCGGTATGCACCATCACAATATAAAGCGCACAGCGCGGATCACCGGCCCCCGAGGCCCACCATTTTTCGCCATTCAGCACATATTCATCACCATCAAGCACACAAGACATCGCCATATTAGTAGCATCCGAGGAAGCAACATCCGGTTCTGTCATCAAATAAGCAGATCTAATTTCCCCATTCAACAAAGGCTTTAGCCATGTTTCTTTATGTAAATCCGTGCCGTAACGCTCCAATACTTCCATATTTCCGGTATCGGGCGCGGAGCAATTAAACACCTCGGCCCCCATCGGGGTTTTGCCCATTTCCTCAGCCAGATAAGCATATTCAACGGTGCTAAGCCCGTATCCGCGCTTGCTGTCGGTCAGCCAGAAATTCCACAACCCGCGCGCGCGTGCCTCAGCCTTTAGCCCTTCCAGAATTTCGGTCATGCGGGCTGTATATTCAAACCGGTCGCCGGTTTTGCCAATTTCGCCATGATATTCATCATAAAGCGGCGCGATTTCATTTTCGACCATGTTGCGCACCGCTGTAATCAACGGTTTTACCTTGTCAGAAACACCTAAATCCATGCCAACCTCCTGTTTTTTACAGTTGAAGCCAAACGGCCACGCAATTCAATGCATTTGTGCGCTCTTGCCTGCTTGACGCCACAACACCCAGCGATTATCCAACGCAGCTATGCGGGTGTAGCTCAGGGGTAGAGCGTCTGCTTCCCAAGCAGAATGTCGTGAGTTCGAATCTCATCACCCGCTCCAATCAATCGAACCGATTCTCTGGCGCGTGGGCCTAGTTCACATTTTTGTGTCGCTACATCTTGTTATTTTCATCCGCAGTCACCACATACAAGGTATCGGCGTCAATTGGGACGTCGCAGTTATGTGTTTAAACTGTCAAGGCCCGTTGTTAGGTCAGTGCAGATTGCCTGTTCCATAATCGGGGCTCCCTTTGCCAGATCGCAGCGCGACTTGTTGATAATCCGGCAATACCACATTGCCAGCTTTATTACAGTATACACTATCACGTCGTAGACAAACGCACATCGCAGAACGGCGGGGGCGGGAATGACAA
>JALSGU010000024.1 GCA_026982575.1 Paracoccaceae bacterium
TGGTGCACCCGTCGCGATTCGAACGCGAGACCTCTGCCTTCGGAGGGCAGCGCTCTATCCAGCTGAGCTACGGGTGCATCTGGGGTTATATATGCCAGCAGAAATTGGGTTGCAATCTCGAAATGCGTTGTTGTTGTTACCCGGCAGGGCTGTGATATACTTGCCCCCAGCCAAAGCCACCGATGTCGGAGATTCTGTTGCAAAACCCTTATACAAATGCTGATGACATGCCGATTTCGGATATTCTTACCGAAATAAGGCAGCTGGTTTCCGATGAAACCAACAAGCGCTATTCGGCCGATCGGGAGCTGGCTGTGACCGAATTACTGGTGCTGCGCCCCGAGGCGCGGGTTGATTTGGCCTTAAAAGAAGCCGAAATTCCAACCCCGTCCGCACCTAGGCCTGCGCCAAAACCGCCAGAAGAAAACATCGTCAAAGAAACCCTTGGCGTTGGCTCAAAGGAAGAGCTGCGAGCCTTGATCCGTGAGGTTTTTATTGAGGAATTCGAGCGGTGGAGCGAGAGCTAACCCATTACAACCTGTTGGCGTTGAACGCCAAGGCCGTTAATGCCCAGCTCCACAACATCACCAGCCTTCAGATATACCTCCGGATTTTGGCCCATACCAACGCCGGGCGGTGTGCCGGTTGAAATAATATCACCAGGGTGCAGGCTCATGAATTGTGACAGATGGCTGATAATTGTCGCCACGTCAAAATGCATGGTTTTGGTGCTGCCATCCTGAAACCGCTTTCCGTTAACATCCAGATACATTGACAGGTTTTGCGGATCAGGGATTTCATCGCGCGTGACCAGCCACGGGCCGACGGGGCCGAATGTGTCACAGGATTTGCCTTTGGTCCATTGGCCCGAACGGTGGATCTGGAAATCCCGTTCCGACAGATCATTCACCGCGCAATAGCCCGCCACATATTCCAGCGCATCACCCGCATCAACATATTTGGCATGGCGGCCAATCACGACCCCCAGCTCTACCTCCCAATCGGTTCTGGTTGATCCGCGCGGGATTTCGATAGTGTCATTCGGGCCACAAATTGCCGAGGTCGCTTTGGCAAAAATAATTGGCTCATCGGGCAGGTCCATGCCTGCTTCGGCGGCGTGGTCGGCATAATTCAGTCCAATACAGATGAATTTCCCGACACCCGAAACACAAGGACCAATACGAGGGTTGCCGGCAATCAGTGGCAATGTATCCAGATCAAGCGTCCGCAGCATTGTCAGATCAGCATTGCCTATGGATTTGCCGGAAATATCGTCCAGCACCGCGCTCAGGTCTCGGATATTACCGTTTGCATCCAGAATTCCGGGTTTTTCAGCGCCGCTTGGGCCATATCGCAAAAGTTTCATCTTGTGCCTCGGGTTGGTTTACAGGGGAAAAACAATCAGAATCATCGGCACCGATACCGCCACCACCAATATTTCAAGCGGCAATCCGGTGCGCCAGTAATCGCCAAAGCTATAGCCCCCAGGCCCCATGATCAGGGTGTTGTTCTTGTGGCCAATCGGGGTCAGAAACGCACAGGATGCAGCAACGGCAACGGCCATCAAAAACGGGTCAGGGTTAACGTTCAGCTTGTTGGCCACATCCAGCGCAATTGGCCCGCCGATCACGGCGGTGGCGGTGTTGTTCAGCACATCCGACAGGGTCATCACCACAATCATCAACACCGTCAGCACCGCCCATGCGGGCAATCCGTCAGTGATATCGGTAATACCGCTGGCAATCATGCCGGTGCCACCGGAATTTTCCAGCGCCACGCCCAGCGGGATCATACTGCCCAGCAACACAATCACCGGCCATTCGATATTTTCATAAACACTGCGGATCGGCACGATATCCAGCACCACAAAGGCCACCACCACAATCGCCAATGCTGTGGCCAGATACAGCATGCCAAAGGCCGAAACCATAATCGCGGCGGCAAAAATGCCAATCGCCAGATAGGCGCGTTTGTGTTGGGTGATGTTCAATCCGCGCTCGGCCAAGGGCAGCAGGCCCAGCCAGTTAACCACATCGGGTAATTCATCATGAGGGCCAAGCAGCAGCAAAATATCACCGGCGCGCACCGGTTCGTGGCGCACGCGTTTTTCAAATTGTTTGCCTTGGCGTGAAATCCCCAGCAAGGCAATGCCGCGCCGTGCGCGCAACCGCAGTGAAATCGCCGAACGCCCCACAATGCGGGCATCGGCAGGCACGGCGACCTCCATTAGCTGCAAACCGCCGGTAATGGTATCGCCGGTGGGCTGTTCGCCAAAAAACTCCAACCCGACGGATCCGCGAAACCGGTCGATATCTTCGGCATTGGCATCCACAATCAACATATCGCCAGCGCGCAAAATTTCTTGCGCGCTAAACCCGCCAAGCCGTTTGCCGTTGCGCACCACACCCAGAATTTCAATATCGTCTTTGTCAGCCGCCGGATACAGGTCGCGCACCATCTGGCCAATGGTTTTGGAACCCTCGGGGATCACCAGTTCGGCGACATAGCCCTCCAGATCCATACGACCAGCGCTGTCGGATTTGTTTTCCTCGCGCTTTGGCATTAACCGCCAGCCGATGGTGGACACAAACAATATCCCGACAATCGCCACGGTTAAGCCAACAGGGGCGAAATCAAACATACCAAAAGGTTCGCCCACCGCGCGTTCGCGAAAAGACGCGATAATGATGTTTGGCGGCGTGCCGATCAGGGTAACCATGCCGCCCAGAATGGTGGCAAATGACAATGGCATCAGGGTTTTGCGCACGGTTCGGCCTGCTTTTTGGGCGGCCTGAATATCCACTGGCATCAGCAATGCCATGGCGGCAACATTGTTCATAAAGGCTGATAAAATTGCGCCGACCCCGCTCATGACAATGATGTGTTTTGAAACGGAACGCCCTGCTGAAACCATGCGTTTGGTGACCAGATCAATGGCGCCCGAATTCAGTAATCCGCGTGAAATTACCAGCACCAGCGCCACAATGATGGTGGCCGGATGGCCAAAGCCCGAAAACGCCTGATCGGTATTGACCAACCCCAGCACCAGCGCGATCAACAGGGCTGAAAACGCCACAAGATCATAGCGCCACTTGCCCCATAAAAGCATTCCGAACACGCCTGCAAACAGGCTGAATAAAAGTATCTGGTCAGTTGTCATGCTGCATCATTGCAAGAAAAAGCAATTGTGCAAGCAAAGAATTTTTGCATATAGGGCGCTCGTGCTTACCTAATATTACCGATTTCGCTGGAAAAATCAGAAATTTTTCTCAAAAACTTGCTATTAGGTCAGTGCTGCTGTCTTTATGGCGTGCGAATCTGTGGGTAAACACGGGTTTCAAGCGAAAAAACAGGATAGTCCGATGGCAAAGCAACCGATGTTGAAATTTGTGGATATAGCGCGGGATATGCCCGCAAAACGTGCCGCTGATGCACGGGCCAAGGATTACAATGAAATCTATGCGGAATTCGCCGCCGCCAAAGCCGCCGAGCAAGCCAGCCGGTGCAGCCAGTGCGGCGTGCCTTATTGCCAAACCCACTGCCCCTTGCAAAACAACATCCCCGACTGGTTGCACCTGACCGCCACGGGCCGTTTGCGCGAGGCATATGAAATTTCCCAAGCCACCAATACATTCCCCGAAATATGTGGCCGCATTTGCCCGCAAGACCGTCTGTGCGAGGGCAATTGTGTGATCGAACAATCGGGCTTTGAAACCGTCACCATCGGTGCGGTGGAAAAATATTTAACCGATACCGCATGGGAACAGGACTGGGTAAAGCCGGTGGCACCGGTTGCCGACCTGCTTGAAACCATCGGTATTATCGGTGCTGGCCCCGGTGGGCTGGCCGCCGCTGATGTTTTGCGCCGTGCGGGGTTTGGCGTGACAATATATGACCGAAATGACCGCGCTGGCGGCTTGCTGACCTATGGTATTCCGGGGTTCAAGCTGGAAAAAGACGTGGTGATGCGGCGTATCAAACAGCTTACGGATGGCGGTGTTGAAATCATTACCAATTGTGATGTCGGCAGTGATATTTCCTTTGCCGAATTGCAGAAAAAACATAACGCGGTGCTGATTGCCACGGGGGTATATAAATCGCGTGATCTGGCCGCGCCCGGGGTTGGCTTAAAGGGCATTGTCAAGGCGCTTGATTATCTGACCACCTCCAACCATCTGAATTTTGGCGATGATGTGGATATGGCCGAGCTGGACGCAGGCGGCAAAAACGTGGTGGTAATCGGGGGTGGCGATACCGCGATGGATTGCGTGCGAACCGCCATTCGCCAAGGTGCCAAATCGGTAAAATGCCTGTATCGCCGCGACCGTGAAAACATGCCCGGCAGCCTGCGCGAAACCAAAAACGCCGAGGAAGAAGGCGTGGAGTTTATCTGGCTGGCCGCCCCCAAAGGCTTTACCGGTGATAAAACCGTATCGGGGGTGATGGTGGCCAAAATGCGCCTTGGTGCGGCCGATGCCACAGGCCGCCGCGCGCCCGAAGAAATTGAGGGCAGCGATTATATTGAACCGGCTGATCTGGTGATCAAGGCCTTGGGGTTTGAGCCTGAAAACCTGCCGGAAATGTTTGAAACCCCGGAATTGGATGTCACCCGCTGGGGCACGGTAAAGGCGGATTTTAACAGCTATGAAACCTCGCTGCCCCGTGTGTATGCGGTGGGCGATATTGTGCGCGGTGCCAGCCTTGTGGTTTGGGCGATTAAAGACGGGCGCGATGCGGCTGAAAAAATCATCGCTACTTTTGATGAGGATAAAAAATGACCGAATTTGATCAAAACTGGGTGGATACCCAAAACGCATTGCGCGACCGGCTGGAAAACACCGGCATGTATTCAAAATCGGATGAACATTCATCCTGTGGCGTTGGGCTTGTGGTGGCAATTGATGGCAAACCGCGCCGCGATGTGGTTGAAAACGGCATTGCCGCGCTGGGCGCGGTCTGGCACAGGGGCGCGGTTGATGCGGATGGCAAAACCGGCGATGGTGCGGGCATATTGCTGCAAATTCCGGTGCCTTTCTTTCAGGAACAGGTTGAGCGCACCGGCCATAAACATGGTGACGAATTGCTGGCCGTAGGCATGGTTTTTTTACCCCGCACCGATTTTGGTGCTCAGGAAAATTGCCGCACGATTGTCGAAACCGAGGTCTTGCGCATGGGCTATTACATCTATGGCTGGCGGCATGTGCCGGTGGATGTTTCTTGTCTGGGCGAAAAGGCCAACGCCACCCGCCCCGAGGTTGAACAGATTCTGATCTCCAATGCCAAAGGCGTGGATGAAGAAACTTTTGAACGCGAATTATATGTCATTCGTCGCCGCATCGAAAAAGCCGCCGCTGCCATCAATGAATTTTATATTTGTTCAATGTCGTGCCGGTCGGTGATTTACAAGGGCATGATGCTGGCCGAACAAGTGGCGGTATTTTACCCCGACCTGATGGACCCGCGGTTTACATCGGCTTATGCGATTTATCACCAGCGTTATTCCACCAATACTTTCCCGCAATGGTGGCTGGCGCAACCGTTCCGGATGCTGGCCCATAATGGCGAAATCAACACGTTAAAGGGCAATATCAACTGGATGAAAAGCCATGAAATCCGCATGGCAAGCGCTGCATTTGGCGACACAGCCGAAGATATAAAACCAATTGTCGCGGCAGGCAGTTCGGATTCAGCCGCGCTCGATTCAGTGTTCGAGGTCATGGTGCGGGCCGGGCGTTCTGCGCCGATGGTCAAAACCATGCTGGTGCCCGAAAGCTGGTCAAACATGGCCACCGCCATTCCAAAGGCATGGCAGGATATGTATTCCTATTGCAACGCGGTGATGGAGCCGTGGGATGGCCCCGCCGCGCTGGCCATGACCGACGGGCAATGGGTTTGCGCGGGGCTTGATCGTAACGGGTTGCGCCCGATGCGGTATGTTGTGACCACTGACGGGCTGGTGATTGCCGGTTCTGAAACCGGTATGGTCAAGGTGCCCGAGGCAAATATTCTGGAAAAAGGCGCGCTCGGGCCGGGGCAAATGCTGGCTGTGGATACGGTCGAGGGCAAGTTATGGCATGATGTTGCGCTGAAAAATATGTTATCCGCCAGCCGACCATTTGGCGAATGGGCCAGCAAAATCACGGTGCTCGAAGATCTGGGGGATGACATTACCGCCAAGGTGGTTTTCAGCGATGATGATCTGCGCAAACGCCAGATCGCGGCGGGCTATACATTGGAGGAGCTGGAAAACATTCTGCACCCGATGGCCGAAGACAGCAAAGAAACGCTGGCCTCGATGGGCGATGACACCCCGAGCGCGGTTCTGTCGGAAAAATACCGCCCGCTTAGCCATTTTTTCCGCCAGAATTTCAGTCAGGTTACCAATCCGCCGAT
>JALSGU010000025.1 GCA_026982575.1 Paracoccaceae bacterium
ATTTTTCACCCATTTTCAGCGCGTCATCCCATGCGCGGTGCGCAAGATTGATCAACGCCCCGTCAGGGCAATTATCATGGTCCAATGGCACTGGCGGCACGGCCAGCCCTTCATAACCGGTGGTTTCACCATATGCCGCACGTTTATGATTGCGCATCACCCGCAGCATATGTTCGGCATTTTTGGCATAGCCCGGAAACGGCCCCAATTCGGCCGCCATTTCAGCCGAGGTTTTATAAGAAACACCCGTCATAATCGCAGTTAACGCGCCAGTCAGCGCCCTGCCCTCGTCTGAATCGTAGCCAAAGCCAAGGTTCATCAGCAAACCGCCAATATTGGCATAGCCAAGCCCGAGCGTGCGGAATTTATAAGAACGTTCAGCAATTTCAGGGGATGGAAATTGCGCCATAAGCACCGAAATTTCCAGCGTTACCGTCCAAAGCCGCGTGGCATGCATATAGGATTTTGCGTCAAACACGCCGTTTTTCAAAAATGTCAGCAGGTTCATGCTGGCCAGATTACAGGCAGTATCATCCAGAAACATGTATTCGGAACAAGGGTTTGAACCCCTTATTTCACCATCAGCCGGACAAGTATGCCACGCATTGATGGTATCGTGATACTGAATGCCGGGATCAGCGCTGGCCCATGCGGCATGGCCGACATCATCCCACAGATCGCGGGCCTTGATGGTTTTGGCCACCTTGCCATCGGTGCGGCGCAGCAATTCCCAATCGGCGTCATCCTTGACCGCTTGCAAAAATGCATCGGTTACGCGAACCGTATTGTTTGAATTCTGTCCCGACACGCTAAGATAGGCATCGCTATCCCAATCGGTATCGTATGTGGGAAATTCGATTGCGGTAAACCCCTGCGCCGCATATTGCAGCACCCGTTTCACATAGGTTTCAGGGATCATATATTTGCGCGCCGAACGGATCGCGGTTTTTAGCCCCGGGTTTTTATTCGGGTCAAAAGCATCATCCTCGGCCCCGTCCCAGACACGGATCGCAGAAAAAATCTCGTTCAGCTGTTGTTCGTGGATTTTGGAACCAGCCACAAGCGATGCAACTTTTTGTTCCTCAATGACTTTCCAGTTGATGAATTCCTCAACATCGGGGTGATCCACATCAACAATCACCATCTTGGCGGCGCGCCTTGTGGTGCCGCCCGATTTGATAGCGCCCGCTGCACGGTCACCGATTTTCAAAAACGACATCAGGCCCGATGATTTGCCACCGCCCCCCAATGTTTCATTAGCGGCGCGCAGGCTGGAAAAATTGGTGCCGGTGCCGGAACCATACTTGAACAACCGCGCCTCGCGGGTCCACAGATCCATGATGCCGCCATCGTTGACCAGATCATCGGCCACCGATTGAATGAAACAGGCATGGGGTTGCGGGTGTTCATATGAATTAATTGATTTGGTCAGCTTGCCGGTTTTATAATCAACATAATGATGCCCCTGCGCCGGCCCATCAATGCCATAAGCCCAATGCAGACCAGTGTTGAACCATTGCGGAGAATTCGGCGCGGCCATCTGGCTGGCCAGCATAAAGCGCATTTCATCGAAGTAGGTTTTGGCGTCTGCCTCGGTGGTAAAATGGCCACCCTTCCAGCCCCAATAAGTCCATGCGCCGACCAAACGGTCAAACACCTGCTTGGCCGAAGTTTCGCCCACAAACCGTTGATCTTCGGGCAGTTTGGCCAATTTGGCATCATCAGGGATTGAGCGCCAAAGAAATTCGGGGATGCCTTTTTCTTTCACAGCTTTTACGGCCGCGGGAACCCCTGCCTTGCGGAAATATTTCTGGGCCAGCACATCCGATGCAACCTGGCTCCAGCTTGCGGGGACTTCCATGTTTTCAAGGTAAAAAACAATCGTGCCATCCGGATTACGGATTTCCGATGTTTTGCCGGTGAATTCCAATGCGCCATACGCACCCGATTTTACCGTGGTGAATTTACGATCAAATTTCATCCTGCCTGGTCCTTTAGTTTTTTCGCCCTCCCTTAGTGAAAGGGTCGAAACCATTCTTTCATTGTACAAAACCGCACAATCTATCAATAAAATTTATAGTTTTACCGCCTCCAGCAAACACTATATATTGTGGTCCGCGTCCTCGATAGCACTAAGTGAGGCATTTCAGGGGGTCAGGTCAATGGATTTTTTTTAAAAATATGCAGATTTTTTGATTGACTGCAGATTGTCCGATTCTCCTGGAAGCAGGTTAACAAGCTTGTCACGAGTTAGGCTTTTGAAATCCTGAAAGAATTACAATCAGTCTATATGATATGCTCGGCTTCCGGATGAGTAATGAATTTTTCTGGAAACTTTTGCGCCTAGTCTGTATGCAAAAGCACACAGTAATGACGCGCCTGCAGTAACAGAAAATCTTCTAAAATGGTCGGGGCGAGAGGATTCGAACCTCCGACCTACGGTACCCAAAACCGCCGCGCTACCAGGCTGCGCCACGCCCCGACGAGGCCTGATCTAATGGGGTTTGAATGAAATGAAAAGCGCTAATTTCAATTTTTATTCACCGCAAGGCCAGATTGCCAAATCTGCATCGATTTCAGGGTGTTTGATCTGTGCGCCCACCTCAATATTCAGCATGGATGTCATGCCGCCGTTGATTTCCAGTACATATTGCACCCCGTCCCCACCGGGAATCTGGGTCAGGTCCAGCGGGATTGCATTTTCATGGATACGTAAAACCATACCGGTTTCATCGATAAACAACATATCCAGCGAAATCAGGGTGTTTTTCATCCAGAATGAAACGTTTTTTTCAGAATCATAGATAAACAGCATTCCCGCAAACGGCGCCAGATAGTCGCGGTTCATCAACCCTGTGGCACGGGTTTCGAATGTATCGGCAATTTCAACGGAAAACCGCGAAACATTATTGCCGCTTTTAATATCAAGCCACCCGATATCACAATCCAGCGCGCTAACGCTGCTGGCGGTAAGGCTGACAATTGCCGCCACACAAATACCTAGAATATTATGCTGAACCATTTAAGGGTTTATCCCATGAATAAAGCGCCCCCGCCATACGTCCGCGTGGGCCATCCACCACCTGCACCGCAATGGCTTCGCCCGGGGAAAGGTCGGAAAACCCGTATTGACGCATGACTTCCATGTGCAGGAAAATATCTTCAGAACTGCCAAAAGTGTTGGCAAACCCGAATCCTTTGGCTTTGTCAAACCACTTCACCCGCGCCGGGGCCAAGGCAACGCCTTCGACATTGGGCAAAGGCACCGCACTTTCGGAAACATACGAATCCCCTGCGGTTTCGATCGGGGCATGAATTTCAAATATTTCAGCAGCCTGCCGGCCGCGCTCGGTTTCCTGAACCGAAAACAAAATTTCAGCGCCTTCGGCCACCGAACCCCGTCCAAAATTCCGTAAAACATTTGCGTGAAGAAGGATATCACCATTTGTGTCATCTGCGACTACAAATCCGTATCCTTTCGCGGCATCAAACCACTTAACTCGGCCTTTTATCATATGTCCCCGTCATGTTTAATTTCTTAACGCGCAAGATAGGCCAACCATTACATAATCATGCTTAACTTCTGCCGCCGCCACGCACCTGCACTATAAGTTCAGGAATCAAGAGTAAGCAAGCCTGACATAAGTACTTTGTCACAATTTAGGCGGATTTTCACCATCTTTTGGCCAAATTCAGGAAAAACTGCCTTACGGGTTAAGTCGCGACACCCCCCAAGGCGCACTTGCAGTGGCTCTTTGCCACTTGAAACGATCATGCAAACGGTGCTTTCCATCGGCCCAGAATTCAATTTCAACCGGAATTATACGAAATCCGCCCCAAAATGGTGGCCGTTCGGGGTTTAACCCATGGGCCATCGATATACCCGCCACCCGTTTTATCAGTGCGCCGCGCGATTCCAGTGGTTGGGATTGGTGCGATGCCCAGGCCCCGAGTTTGCTTTGTAAGCTGCGCGATTGAAAATAAGCATCCGCCGCTGGTCCGTCTTCTTTAACCACATGCCCCCGCACCCGCACCTGTCGGCGCAAGGATTTCCAGTGCATCACGAACGCGCATTTGCCATTGCCCAAAATTTCAACCGATTTGGCGCTGATGTAATTGGTGTAAAAAACAAAGGAATCCGCATCAATGTCTTTTAGCAAAACCATGCGCGTATTGGGCATGCCGTCGCTATCCACTGTGGCCAGCGCCATGGCATTTGGATCATTGGGTTCGGATTTTTCGGCCTCGGCCAGCCAGGCCCGCGCAATTACAAACGGGTCATCGCCTGCAAAAATACCGCTTCGGATCTGTTGTGTCATGGATGCCTCCGGTCAGGTTACTTTATCAGTATCGCGCAAACATTCTTGAAGCTGCAAGCGCATTCCTTTAGACATTGTAAAAATGAACAATAACCAAAGGGGCAAACCATGGGCGCAGGACTGATGAGCGGCAAGCGAGGCCTGATTATGGGGGTCGCCAATAATAAATCCATTGCATGGGGCATTGCCCGCATGTGCCATGAACAAGGGGCCGAACTGGCCTTTACCTATCAAGGTGACGCGCTTGGCAAACGGGTAAAGCCATTGGCAGAATCAATCGGTTCCGAAATTGTTTTGCCGTGTGATGTTACTGACAGCGATTCGATTGATGCGGTTTTTGCGGAATTGGAACAAAAATGGGGCAAGCTTGATTTTCTGGTCCATGCCATCGGGTTTTCCGATAAAAACGAGCTGCGTGGCCGTTACGTAGATACCAGCGCTGCCAATTTTGACATGACTATGAATATCTCGATCTATTCCTTTACGGCCGTGGCGCAGCGGGCTGAAAAAATGATGCCCGATGGCGGGTCGCTGCTGACCCTTACCTATTATGGTGCTGAGCGGGTTATGCCCCATTATAATGTCATGGGTGTTGCCAAGGCAGGGCTGGAAGCATCGGTGCGTTATATGGCCATGGACCTTGGCCCTAAAAACATTCGGGTAAATTCATTATCTGCGGGACCAATCAAAACCCTTGCCGCCAGCGGCATCGGTGATTTCCGCTATATCCTTAAATGGAACGAACTGAATTCGCCCTTGCGCCGCAATGTTACCACCGATGACGTGGGCAAATCAGCCATGTATTTGCTATCGGATCTTTCCAGCGGCGTTACCGGCGAAAACCACCATGTGGATTGCGGATACCATGTTGTCGGCATGAAGGCCGAAGACGCCCCCGATATTGATGCAGTAACAGGAAGAAAATAATGACAGACCAGCTGCCCCACGAAAAAGGCTTCCATATTTCATGGGATCAAATCCACCGCGACAGCCGCGCGCTTGCGTGGCGGTTGGAAAAGATGGGGCCAAATGGCGGCGCGTGGAAAGCCATTGTTGCCATTACCCGCGGCGGCATGGCCCCTGCCATGATTATCGCGCGTGAACTTGATATCCGCACCGTCGATACCATCAGCATCAAATCTTATGATGATCAAACCCAATCCGAGGCAATCGTGCTGAAATCCCCCGATATTGCCCTGATTGGTGACGGCGACGGTATTTTGATTGTCGATGATCTGGTCGATACCGGCAAAACGCTCGAAGTTGTCAAAAAGATGTTTCCAAAGGCCCATATTGCCACGGTTTATGCCAAACCCATGGGCCGCCCGATGGTGGACAGTTTTATCACCGAAGTATCGCAAGACACATGGATATTTTTCCCGTGGGATATGGCGATGCAATATGTCGAACCTTACCGCGGCACCGACTGAATGGATAAGCCGCCGCGCCAGTTAAAATTGGCCCCTGCCACGCGCGCGGCGCAGGCCTTGCGCCATATTGATGAAAAAACCGGCGCGGTTACCCCCGCGATCGAACTTTCCTCCACCTATGCCCGCGATGATCAGGGGAACGGTCGACAAGATTATATTTATGCCCGTTCCGGCGGCCCGACCATCAAAACCGCCGAGGCCCTGCTGGCCGATCTGGATGGTGGCGAAGATGCCATGGTGTTTGCATCGGGCATGGCGGCAATTGTAACCGTGCTGGAAACCCTGCGCAGTGGCGACCATGTGGTGGCGCCCAATGTGATGTATCACGGGGTGATCAACTGGTTGCTGCATATTGAGCAAACGCGCGGCATCAAGGTTACATTGTTTGATGCCACTGAACCCGCCGCGCTGGCAAATGCCATGCGTGCAGAAACCGTGCTGGTCTGGGTGGAATCGCCCATCAACCCCAATTGGGATGTAATAGACATTGCAGCCGCAGCCGATGCCGC
>JALSGU010000026.1 GCA_026982575.1 Paracoccaceae bacterium
GGTTATTGTGGCGTTGCTACGATAGGTGGCTCTATGCCGAACAGGTTATGACATTTCCGGTTGAACCGCCCTTGATCCTGTGCGACTGATTCCGCATGGGAAAAACACCCTCAATTATGATTCAGGGCACCGGATCCAATGTTGGTAAGTCGCTGCTTGTGGCCGGAATTTGCCGTGCTTTAACCAATCGCGGCCTAAAGGTTTATCCGTTCAAGCCGCAAAATATGTCCAATAACGGCGCGGTAACCGATGATGGTGGTGAAATTGGCCGCGCGCAGGCATTGCAGGCAATGGCGTGTCGCATTCCCAGTTCGGTGCATATGAATCCGGTTTTGCTAAAGCCCGAAACTGAAACCGGCGCGCAAGTGATGGTGCAGGGTCAGCGCTTAACCAGCGTTGCCGCGCGCGATTATGCCAAGCTAAAACCAACCCTGCTGGCCGCTACATTGGACAGTTTTGAAATTTGCAGCCAGCAAGCCGATATTGTGATTATCGAGGGCGCAGGCAGCCCCGCCGAAACCAACCTGCGGGAGGGCGATATCGCCAATATGGGTTTTGCCGAGGCCGCAGATATTCCGGTAATACTAGCCGGTGATATTGATCGCGGCGGTGTGATTGCCCAGATTGTCGGCACCAAAGCGGTGATTTCCAAAACCGACGCCAACCGTATCAAAGGCTTTATCATCAATAAATTCCGCGGCGACCCGACCCTGTTTCTGGACGGTTTCAAAACCATTGAAACCCTGACCGGATGGCAAGGGCTTGGCACCGTGCCATGGTTTGGTGACAGCCACAAATTGCCTGCCGAAGACGCGCTTGATATTAAATCCTCCGGTTCCGGTGGTTTCAAAATCGTGGTGCCGCAATTATCGCGTATGGCCAATTTTGATGATCTTGATCCGCTGGCAGCAGAGCCGGGCATTGAAATCTGTTTTATAAAACCGGGGCAGGCTTTGCCCGGCGACGCCAATCTGGTGCTTATTCCGGGCAGTAAATCCACCATCGGAGATTTGAAATTTTTTCGTCAACAAGGCTGGGATATTGACCTGAAAGCCCATATTCGGCGCGGTGGCAAGGTGTTGGGAATATGTGGCGGTTACCAGATGTTGGGCCAAAGCATTTCAGACCCTTTGGGTATTGAGGGGCCTGCTGGCAGCACAAAAGGGCTTGGGTATCTGGACATAAAAACCGTGATGGAACCGCAAAAACAGCTTACAAAGGTAACCGTAACCCATCTGGCCAGCGGCACGCAAACACAAGGATATGAAATCCATATCGGCCATTCAGACGGGCCGGACAGGGATAATGCAATGTTCAACATTGCCGGAAAGTCTGAGGGCGCGCGATCAAGCGACGGTTTGGTTTCAGGCACTTATTTACACGGTATTTTCGGGGATGACAGTTTTCGCAACGCATGGCTGGCGGAACAGGGCGCAGCGCATTCCGGCCTGAATTACAGCGCAACGGTTGAGGATGTTCTGGACCGGCTGGCCAGCCATCTGGAACAAAATCTGGATATTGATGCCATTATCGCCCTTGCAGATCAACGCTGACCCTTGTTGTTCGCCCCCCCATGGGCCACATAAAAGAAATGGATATACAGCCGGATATTTTTGAAACGCTGCGCGCGACAACCATCTTGGGGCAAGCCAAAGGATCATCGGATTTTGATCTTAGCCCGACGCTGCTGTCCCAGCTTGCGCCAAACCGCGTGTTGCGCCCGGCGTCGGTTTTGATCCCGCTGATTAAGCGCAACACCGGCGTGCAGGTTATTTTGACGCGACGGTCCGGCAATTTGCTGCACCATCCCGGTCAGGTCGCGTTTCCGGGGGGCAAGGTGGACAGCACCGATGCCTCCGCAAAAGACGCAGCCCTGCGCGAGGCCGAAGAAGAAATCGGCCTGCCGCGCCAGAATGTCGAGATTTTGGGTGCGATTGGCCAGCACGAAACGATATCGCGTTTTTCGGTGATCCCGTATCTTGGCAGGGTAATCAAGGATTTTACCCCGACCCCGGAATCCGGCGAGGTTGCCGAAGTGTTTGAAGTTCCGCTTGAATTTTTGCTAAAACCGGAAAATTACCAAACCCAAAGCAGGGTCTGGCTAGGGCAAAAAGGATCATACCTGACCATTCCCTATGGCCCGCATTTTATCTGGGGGGCGACAGCGCGCATCCTGAAAGGGCTGGCCGACAGGGTGGCTTTATTATGAAAACCATCTCGGAAAACTGGCTGTCAGACCCCGCCACAGGTGCGGTTTTTGCCATGTTGGAGGATGCCGGTTTCAAGGCATATGCGGTTGGCGGCTGTGTTCGGAACTCGGTTTTCGGGGTTGCGGTCAGCGATATTGACATCGCCACCGATGCACACCCCGATCAGGTTATGGAACTGGCCAGAACCGCGGATCTAAAAGCCATTCCAACCGGCATTGAACATGGCACCATTACGGTGATCAACGCTGGAACCCCCTATGAAATCACGACTTTCAGGCGCGACATTGATACCGACGGGCGCCACGCCAAGGTGCGGTTTTCAAACGATATTATTCAGGATGCGCGGCGACGTGATTTCACCATGAACGCGCTTTATTGCACGGCTTTGGGCCAAATCATCGACCCGCTAAACGGCATAGACGATACGATTAACCGACGGTTAAAATTCATCGGAACCCCCGAAAAACGCATTCAGGAAGATTACCTGCGCATTTTGCGGTTTTTCCGGTTTTATGCCCAGTATTGTGACCCGTCAAACGGTATTGATGCCGATGGTCTGGCGGCCTGTGCCAGCAATCTCGACGGGCTTGCAACCCTTTCAATTGAGCGCATCACCAGTGAAATGAAAAAGCTGCTAAGCGCTGATAATCCCGCCCCCGCCATGGCTGCCATGGCCAAAAGCGGGGTTTTGATGCGCATTTTACCCAATGCAGACCCGCAATTTCTTGGCGTTCTGGTTGCCTTGGAGCAGGCCAATAACATCAAACCAGACTGGTTGCGGCGGCTGGTTGTGATCGGGGCCAAAGGTGCGGGGCAGGCCCTGCGCCTTAGCAAAGCCGAGGCGAAATATCTGGCGAAACAAGGCCAGAACCTGCCCGCCAGCGAAACCGCCTATCGGTTTGGCGCTGATATGGCCATAAACGATGCGCTGGTTCTGGCGGCCACATTAGGCACAAATTTACCACCCGAATCCATGGACCAGATCGCGCTGGGCGCAGCAGCCAAATTTCCGGTTACAGCGACCGATTTAATGTCGGAAATCCCCCCTGGGCCAAAGCTGGGCGCCAAATTGCGCCAGCTTGAAAACCGCTGGATCAAAAGCGGATTTACGCTGGACAAATCCGATCTGCTTTGAAATGGTCATAAAAGCTTACCTAAACCGGACCTAAAATGCCTTTTGAAACCCTACTAACCCTGTTTGCCCTGCTGTTGGCCATGGTTTGGACACCGGGACCAAATAACGCCATGCTGTCGGCATCGGGCGCGCAATTTGGCCATCGGGCCAGCCTGCCCCATATTCTGGGGGTGGCGTTCGGCTTTCCGATCATGCTGTTTATCATGGCATTTGGCTTGGGCGAGGTGTTTCTGGCTTCGGTATTATTACAAGAAACCCTGCGCTGGGTCGGCGCGGCGATGCTGTTATTTGTAGCCTTCAAAATCGCCACCGGCAAACGCCCGGGCAAAACAGGTGCCCGCCGCCGCCCGTTCCGGTTTTACGAGGCCATCGCATTTCAATGGATCAACCCCAAAGCATGGGCCATGGCCATCGGCATTGTCGCTACGTTTATTACAGGCGAAAATCCATTGCTGGAGGCATCAATTGCCGCCACACTTGCTGCTTTGGCGGGGTTGACCTCGGCCAATGGCTGGGTGTGGTTTGGCGTGTGGATGCAACAATGGTTGCATACGGATTTGCGGTTCAGAATATTTAACCTGTGCATGGCCAGCATTATTGTGTTTGGCATCATTCTTTTGTTGCTGGATAAATAATGCTGCCTGAACTTGCCCTTTTATTATTTGTTTTTGCCGGTCTGGCAACGCCCGGGCCAAATGTTATAATGCTGTTATCATCCGGTGTGCGGTTCGGGTTTATCCGCAGCTTGCCGCATATTTTCGGTGTGGCGCTCGGGGTGGGGGTAATTGCCGGATTTGCCGGATTCGGCATTGCTGCTTTGTTGCTTGGCATTCCTGCATTGGCGCTGATCTTGAAAATCATGGCGGCCACATGGATATTGTATCTGGCTTACCGGTTGTTGCGATCAGCCAACGCGCCCAAAGATGAAAGCGGCGCAAAACCGTTTACACTGGTGCAGGCAGTGTTGTTTCAATGGGTTAACCCCAAGGTCTGGGCGGTGGCGCTGGCCGCTGCGGCGGGGTTTGGCGGTAATGGATCATTGCAACTTGAATCCTTTCAGCTTGCGCTGGCTTTTTCGACCATCAACCTGTTTGTTTGCCTGTTTTATACTGCCACGGGCAGCTGGCTGCGGCCCCTGTTGGCCAGCCCCAGAATATGGCGGCGGTTTTTGATGCTGATGGCGGGGCTTATGGCCCTGTCAGCGTTATTGGTTTTTCTTTAGGGATCGCCACCAATCATCCGCTGCCAGCGCATCGCGCAGCGGAGTTTTGGTGTGACGGGGTGCGTTTTCGATATAGTTAAATGCCTCGGGCAGGTTATCGCTGTGCAGGGTTTTCAAATAGGCAATGCCGCGCGCCACCGAAAAACCTTGCTGGGTATGATCCCTGAAATTCGGCTCCAGATCGGTCCAGACCGCCCCGTCCCAGCCATTTTCAGCGCACCATTTTTGCACCTGCAAAACCACGCTGTCCATACGGCCCGCGCCCCGTGTAATATCTGCCCAGCCAATCCGGCCATGGGGCGCCCGTTCACGCGCGGCCAGATCTTTTAGCGCGGATTGAACGTCATTACGCTTTGATTGAACAACATGCGTGGCACAATCCACCCCGAGTTTTGGGTCCAGACACACCACCAGCCCCATTTTGCGTTTGGGGGATATCCGGCTGAATTCCATTGGCAGCCGCGGGCCTTTGGTCATTTGCCAATTGCCCTGTGTATAAGGGGCCAAGATTTCCAGATCCCAGATCAGACTGCCCCAGCCGATGATGGCGATTTTGCTCAGGGCCACTTGCATTCAGGGGGCAAAGACATCAGCACAGCTTCGGGGTTATGGCCGGTTTGAAGGCCGAACTGGGTGCCGCGATCATAGACCAGATTAAATTCCGCATAGCGCCCGCGTTTGATCAGCTGAACCTCGCGGTCGGCATCGCTCCAGGGCGTAAACATGTGTTTTTCGGTGATCGGCAGGTATGCTTTTAGAAAACTGCGGCCCACATCCTGGGTAAAGGCAAAATCTGCCTCCCAGTTGCCGGTATTGTGGTCATCATAAAAAATACCGCCAACGCCGCGGGGTTCGTTCCAGTGTTTGATCATGAAATATTCATCAGCCCATGCCTTGAAACGCGGGTAATATGCAGGGTCATGGGCATCACAGGCCTTGGCCAGTTCACCATGAAAAAACGCGGTATCATCAGGGTTTTCGACCATCGGGTTCAGGTCGGCACCGCCGCCAAACCACCAGCCATGCGGGGTCCAGAACATGCGGGTGTTCATATGCACTGCTGGTGTTTTGGGCGACCGCATATGCGCCACCAGCGAAATACCGGCCGCCCAGAACCGTGGATCATCACCCAGCCCTGCCAATCCGGGGCGCGCCATCATGGATTTTTGCGCCGCTGTGCCAAGGGTGCCGTAAACCGTTGAAATATTCACGCCAACCTTTTCAAAAACCCGCCCCTGACGCATCACCGACATTTCACCGCCGCCCGCATCTGTGCCATCGCCATTATCGCGTTTGGTGGGTTTGCGTTCAAATCGCCCTGCATCCAGTGCAGCAAACGGCCCTTGGGTCTGGGCATCCTCGATGGCTTCAAACGCTGTGCAAATCTGGTTGCGCAATTCCATAAACCACGCCGAGGCGCGGGATTTTTCGGATGTAAAATCTGTGTTGGTCATGTGCTTGCCTTTTGCCCGATTTAAGTCCGTATTCCTAGCGGCATCACATATAAATGCCAAGCGTGGCAAAATTACATTCGGTGATCTTTATATCACCGGCACCCGAATGCCCTGTAATTTATGGTATTTTGCCAAGTTGTATTGGCTGCAATGTTTGCACCCTGCCCCTTGACTGCGACAGAATCGCCCAGTATGGGTGAATAACCAA
>JALSGU010000027.1 GCA_026982575.1 Paracoccaceae bacterium
CGCGCGCGTTCTTGGGTTTCGGGGCCAACAAACGGCACGGTCGAGGGCAATGAGGCAACAAGCGGGGTAAATCGTGGCAAATTCAAATCCTTTGGAAGATACCCGATATTTATACGCCACGATCAAAAACAAGCAAACGAAAACCTTGTCCGGCTTCCCGATCCCAACTGTATAGCCCCGACTTGTGCTGGTTTATTGATATATAACCAGCACAAGAAATCATTACGGGACAGGTTTTATGCGGCAGCGCCACGCATTATTGCCCGGCATGCTACACCATCCTGGGCATGGCAATCGGGATTTCAGGTTATTTGCATACGGTTTCACCGGTGTTATGACCAAAATAAATCAGCCAATTACCGAACCGTTTTCATTATCATTCACCTGTAATATCATGGCGTCGCCTTCCAGCCCCTCAAACAATTCGGCGCCGGTTCCGGTTAGCCATGCTTGCGCGTTTAGCGCGGTGATTTCTGCATAAAGCGCGGCGCGGCGGTCGGCATCCAGATGGGCTGCGACCTCATCCAGCAGCAAAATGGGCGGCGCGCCGTAATCGGCTGCCAAAGCGCGGGCATTGGCAAGAATAAGCGATATCAGCAGGGCTTTTTGCTCACCGGTTGAACAAGATTTGGCCGCCACGTTTTTGGCCGCATAGACCGCATGAAGATCAGCACGATGTGGCCCCGATAATGTGCGCCCTGCCGCCATATCGCGGGTTCGCCCCGATTGCAGCGTTGCAAAAAGACTGTCAGCGGCCAGTTCCGGTTGGTGATCATCTGCCGATAATAAGGTCAGATCAGCCTGTGGAAACGCGGTTTTGGCGCCGATCTGGGCTTTTTGCAATCTGGCCAGCACATCAATACGATTTTGCGAAATTTCCGCGCCGGATTGCGCCATTTGTTTTTCCAGCGCGTCAAACCAAGCCCCGTCGCGCACCTGATCTTTTAACAACCGATTGCGTTCGCGCATCGATTTTTCATATTTTATGCTGGCCTCGGCGTGGGAGGGGTGGAATGTCATCACCATGCGGTCCAGAAATCGCCGCCGCTCCGATGCGCCCTCAAGCCACAGCCGGTCCATGACCGGCACCAGCCAAAGAATGCGCGCGATTTCCCCCAGCACAATTTGCGGCTTTTTTTTGCCATCAATTTCCACAAACCGCCCTGCATCTGGCATGCTTTTGGTGGAAACCTCGTGTCTGGTTGACAGGGTGTTGATTTTGGCGCTGACTTTCCAGCCCAGATTTTCGGGGTGGCGCATCATGTCATCTGCCGCCGCACGGCGCAAACCGCGCCCCGGTGACAGCATTGAAATGGCCTCAAGAATGTTGGTTTTGCCGGCACCATTCGGGCCATAAAGCGCGATTATACCCGCATCGGGTTCAATAAAAGCCGATTTATAAGACCGGAAATGCGACAACCAAAGCCCGGTGATGGCAAGGTCGGGCATTACACCCGCATCGGCATTACCACGTAAATGGCGCTGTCATCATTGCCTTCGCGCATCAGGGTCGGGTCGCCCGATGAATTAAACATGAACACCGCATTTTCGCGGTCTACCTGATTGGCGATTTCCAGCAAGTATTTGGCGTTAAAGCCAATTTCAAGCGGTTCATCCCCATATGCCACGGCCAGTTCCTCATCAGCGGCGCCGCTATCGGGGGCGTTTACCGATAAAACCAGACGGTCCTCCTCAAGCGATAGTTTCACTGCGCGCGAACGTTCGGACGAAACTGTGGAAACCCTGTCAACCGCGCTGGCGAATTCTTTGGCGTCTACTTCCAGCCGCTTGGTATTGCCGCTGGGAATCACCCGTGTGTAATCGGGGAAAGTGCCGTCGATCACCTTGCTGGTCAGGGTGATTTCAGGGGTGGCAAAGCGGATTTTGGTTTCCGACACCGACACCGCGATCATTGCGTCATCATCATCCAGCAATTTGCGCAGTTCATTTACGGTTTTGCGCGGCACAATCACGCCGGGCAAATCATCGGCACCAACCGGCAGATCTGCATCAATACGCGCAAGGCGATGGCCATCGGTGGCAACACAGCGCAATACGCGGCCATCCGCAGAATCTGACGCGTGGAAATAAACCCCGTTCAGGTAATAACGGGTTTCTTCGGTCGAGATGGCAAATTTGGCTTTGTCAAATAATCGCCGCAACACCGGTGCTTTGCAGCCAAAATTGCAGTCATAATCGCTGCTGGCCATAATGGGAAAATCTTCGCGCGGTAAGGTCGCAAGACTGAAATGCGAACGCCCGGCCTTGATTTCCAACCGCCCAGACGCACCATCATCATGCAATTCAACCATCGCGCCATCGGGCAATTTGCGCACGATTTCATGCAGCATATGGGCGGGAACAGTGGTGGCACCGGCCCGTTCAACCACGGCGGCGCCTTTGTCGATGACCTCGATATCAAGATCGGTGGCGCGAAAATGAATTTCTGCGCCCTCGGCCTCGATCAGAACATTGGCCAGAATGGGAATGGTATTGCGCCGCTCCACAACCGATTGCGCGCGGCTCATGGCACCAAGAAGGGCAGAACGTTCGATGCTAGCTTTCATAATCCTCACCAGTCATATTGTTGGAAAAATATCCTAGCGGTTTGGCAGGGATATTCAAGGCCTTAAGCCTCCAGCATCCGGCGCAATAATTCCACATCCTCGGCAACCTGATGATCGGAAAGCTTTAGCTCCTCGATGCGTTTAACCGCGTGAATCACCGTGGTATGGTCGCGCCCGCCAAATTTACGGCCAATTTCGGGCAAGGATTTCGAAGTCAGCATTTTGGATAAAAACATCGCCACCTGACGGGGCCGCGCCACTGCCCGTGCGCGCCGCGCCGATAACATATCAGACATGCGCAGATTGAAATGATCCGCGACCTTACGCTGGATTTCATCAATGGTCACCTTGCGTTCCGAGCTTCGTAAAATATCCGCAAGGCATTCTTGCGCCATATCCAGCGTAATTTCACGCCCCACCAGCGATGAAAAGGCGATCAACCGCGTTAACGCGCCCTCTAGCACCCGCACATTCGATGAAATGCGGTGGGCCAGAAATTCCAGTACCCTTGGGTCCATTTCCACATCGGGGTTTTGTTTGATCTGGGCTTCGGCTTTGGAATGCAAAATGCCAAGACGCAATTCATAATCGGTGGGGTGCAGATCAACCACCAGCCCGCATTGCAGGCGCGAACGGATACGTTCTTCAAGCCCGTCAATTTCGCCCGGCGCGCGGTCTGCGGAAATGATGATCTGTTTGTTGGTTTCGATCAGCGCGTTAAATGTATGGAAAAATTCATCCTGGGTAGAGTTTTTACCGGCAATGAATTGCACATCATCCACCATCAGCACATCAACCGAACGGAACAGTTCCTTGAAGGTATACATATCCTTGAACCGCAAAGCCTGCACAAAACGGTGCATGAATTGTTCGGCAGAAATATACAAAACCCGCGCGCGGGGATCGCGGGCTTTTACCTCATGGGCGATGGCGTGCATCAGGTGGGTTTTGCCAAGCCCGACACCGCCATAAAGAAACAAAGGGTTAAAGCTGACGGGGCCACCCTCGGCCACACGGCGCGAGGCGGCATGGGCCAGCTCATTGGGTTTGCCAACCACAAAAGCGTCAAAGGTAAGCTGGTCATCCAGCGGTGATGACGGCAGTTCTTTTTCTTGCGCTTTAGGCGTTTCAATTGATTTTACCGCCGGTTTTGCGGGGGTGTGGCTGTTGGCAGCGGCGTTGAATTCCAGCCGATCAACGCGGGTTTCTTCGACGGAAAACAGGTGCAGGATTGCATCGCCATAATTGCGGGAAACCCAGTTACCCATAAAGCTGGTTGGCACAGTAAACCGCGCAACCGCATTTTCAATTCCGTCAAACACCAATGGATCGATCCAGTTTTTGAAAGCATCCCCGCCAATCGAGGCCTGCATTTCGGTGCGTATTCGTCCCCAGCTATTCTTTTCCATTCCGTCCCTAATTCGTCGCGGCGCTGTTTTGCGCCATTATTGTTAAAATTCTAAAAAGTATTAAGTTTGCCGCCAAGGCAGGTCATGCATTTTCCAGCCGTTTACTTTGCCGCGCTGCTTGGCGTCATTCAAATCGCCTTCAAACCCTTCAATCACGTTTACACATTCGGTTTTGCGGCCAATTTCGGCAGCAGCTTCGGTGATAAAATACGCTGCATCCAGCGACCGAACGCCCGAGCGGCAAATAAAGTAAATTGTTGTTGGAAACCGGTCGCCAAACCGCGAAAATAATTCTCCGGCAAAGCCTTGATTCATCGCCATATCCGGAAATGCCAGCCATTCCACGCGGATAACCTGTTTGTCCAGATCATCCAGATCAGGGCCGCCAACATAGCTCCATTCTGACTTGGTGCGCACATCGACCAGAACCGAACAGGGATCAGACGCAAGGCCTTTCCATGTTTGTTTCGGAGTGGCCTCCTTTACGTCTTGTTCGGTATCATCGGGCATTCATATTCCATTCAAAGTGCGGGCCGGAATTATCGCAAGACAAGCGTGATCAGCAGCAGAAATATGGTTTCCACCGGGCAGAACAAGAAAATTTGACGACACTTTCAGGCAGCGAGCAGATTCGCAAAGCGTAAACCCAAGCTATTCAAAGTCACAGATTCGGGCAATAGGAGCAAAGCGAGAACATGGGGAATCTGTGGATAAAAATTAAAATATAAGATTTGACAAAAGAAAAGGCACGCCAAAAAGCGTGCCCATCAGATTCGGTATACAGTGATCTGCGTTTAAGCAGCCATTGCCTTTACCCGTGCAGCAAGGCGCGAAACCTTGCGGCTGGCGGTTGATTTATGCCAAACGCCTTTGGTGACGCCGCGCATGATTTCGGGCTGGGCGCTTTTCAATGCTTCGGCTGCAACTTTTTGGTCGCCGCCGGTGATGGCTTCTTCAACGCGACGGATAAAAGTTTTGATCCGCGTGCGACGGTTTTTGTTGATCTCGGCACGACGTTCAGCGGTGCGGGCACGTTTTTTACTTTGGGGCGAGTTTGCCATGTATAAATTCCGGTTCTTTGCATATTGAAAGATGAAGCGCGTATCTACCGCTGAGTCTCGCTTAAGTCAACACATCTAAGCGTTATTTATCACGAAATTGCGGTTCGCGCTTTTGGGCAAAGGCATCCATGCCCTCGGATTGGTCTTTGGTGGCAAAAAGCGCATGAAAAACCCGGCGTTCAAACAAAAGCCCTTCGCGCAAAGTAGTTTCATAGGAACGGTTAACCGATTCCTTGATGGCAAAGGTGGTTATCATGGATTTTTCAGCAATTTTCTGGGCGGTGGCGCGGGCATCCTCCAGCAGATCGGCCACCGGAACCACGCGGCTGACAAGACCCGAGCTTTCGGCCTCAACCGCATCCATAAACCGGCCCGTCAGGTTCATTTCCATGGCTTTTGATTTGCCAACGAATCGGGTTAACCGCTGGGTGCCGCCAATGCCGGCCATCACACCAAGGTTGATTTCGGGCTGGCCGAATTTGGCAGTATCAGAAGCAATAATAAAATCACACATCATTGCCAATTCACAACCGCCGCCCAGCGCATAACCCGAAACCGCAGCAATAATAGGCTTGCGAATCCGCGAGATTGTCTCGGTCTGGTCGGTGAAATAATCGGACATGAACATATCTACATAGCTTTGTTTGTTCATTTCCTTAATGTCCGCACCGGCGGCAAATGCTTTTTCCGAGCCTGTTATGATGATGCAGCGCACGTTTTTATCGGCATCGGCATTGGTCAGGGCCACGCCCAGTTCATCAAGCAATTGCTGGTTCAGGGCATTTAGCGCATCGGGGCGGTTCAATGTGATCAGTGCAACATGATCCGAAATATCGACAAGGATGTTTTCAAAAGCCATTTTGGTCCTCTTGGCAGCTATCAAGGCATCAGGTCTAACACGATTATCCGTCTTGGCAAGCCTGTTGCTGGCAGGTCGGGCAATGAAATGTTGATCGCCCCGACTGGGCGAATCGTGCGATTTTTCCATCACACCCCGCGCGTTGGCAGGGGGCGTTTTCGCGGCCATAAACCGCAAAACTATGCTGAAAATACCCCAGTTCGCCGTTGGTTTGGCGATAATCCTTTAACGATGATCCCCCTGCTTTTATCGCGTCTTGCAACACGGTTCGAATGATCGGCACCAG
>JALSGU010000028.1 GCA_026982575.1 Paracoccaceae bacterium
TCAGCCTTTTCGCCCTCGGTAATTTGGGGCAGGCGTTTGTCGTCGTCATCAATAACCTGATCGTCGCGGCCTTCCTCGTATATTTTCATAAACCCGTCAAACAGCATTACCTGCCCGTTGGCGCGCATCACAACATCCCCATCCGATGATCCGACATCAACAGCCGTGCGTTCCATGCGCGCAGCCGACATCTGGCTGGCAAGGGTGCGTTTCCAGATCAGATCATACAGTTTTTTCTGGTCAGCCTCCAAAGCCAGCGAGGACGGATTTTTGGTCATATCCGTGGGGCGAATACATTCGTGGGCTTCTTGCGCGTTTTTGGCTTTGTTTTTGTAAATACGGGGTTTGTCGGGGATATATTCGGCCCCATACCGGCCCTTGATATAATCGCGCGCGGCGGTAATGGCTTCGGGGGCCATGTCAATGCCGTCGGTCCGCATATAGGTGATATAACCGGCCTCATACAGACGTTGCGCGGTTGACATGGTTTGCCGTGCGCCAAAGCTGAATTTACGCGATGCTTCCTGTTGCAAGGTCGATGTCATGAACGGGGCTGATGGATTACGGCTGGCCGGTTTTGCCTCGACCTTTAGCACCGAAAGATCACGGCTGGTAATGGCCTGCACCGCAATTTCGGCAGCAGCGGCATTGCCGATATCGAATTTATCCAGCTTTTTGCCAGCCAGCACCGTTAGGCGGGCCTCGAATTCCTGACCGCGCGGCGTGGTCAGAATGGCTTTGACGCTCCAGTATTCTTGCGCCTTGAAGGCCTCGATTTCCATTTCGCGCTCAACAATCAGACGCAAGGTTACCGATTGCACCCGCCCCGCCGATTTGGCGCCGGGCAGTTTGCGCCACAATACCGGCGACAGATTAAACCCGACCAGATAATCCAGCGCACGGCGCGCCAGATATGCTTCGACCAGCTCCATGTCTACTTGACGCGGGTTTTTCATCGCCTCGGTTACGGCGGCTTTGGTAATGGCGTTGAACACCACCCGTTCGACCTCGGTTGATTTTTTGATAACGCGACGTTTGCGCAGGGCTTCTTCCAGATGCCAGGAAATCGCCTCGCCCTCGCGGTCGGGGTCGGTCGCGAGGATCAATTTGTTGTCATCATCGGCTTTCAAAGCGTCGACAATAGCACGGATATGTTTTTGGGATTTGCTGCCAACCTCCCATTTCATTTCAAAATCATTGTCGGTATCAACCGAGCCGTCTTTGGGGGGCAGGTCACGCACATGGCCATAGGATGCCAAAACAGTAAAACCGGGACCGAGATATTTTTCAATCGTCTTGGCTTTGGCAGGGGATTCGACAACAACAACAGCCATGCGGCATTCTCCGGTTTCTGGACGGGCTTGATGGGCGCGGAACATGTAGTGCGCATGGGGGGCTTGTCAATGGCTGAATGCAGCTGCTGTTTGAAACCGGAAAGTTAACCCGCTGTGACGGGCTATTTATTGCGCGCCACAAGAATAAGGTTATTTGACGGCATTTCTATCACATCCAGAACCTCCAGCCCGGCATTGGTTTGCATCATCTGAATGGATTGCAGCGATTTATAACCGATCTCTGGATGTTTGCTTTGCAGGGCTTTATGGAAATCCTGATCCCCTGCACTGGCAAAATTTTTCCCGCGCATAAACGGCCCGTAAATCAGAAAAACCCCGTTACCAGACAGGGCCAGTGCTGCTTGGGCAATAAGGGTCTGGGTTTCGGCTTTGCTGATTAAATGCAAAAGATTTGACAGAATAATAACATCCTGCCCCGAATGGGCGCTTGCCCAGCCAGCTTGCGTTGCATCCAGAAACCTGGCTGGCAGGATATTGCCCAACCCCGATTCAGCCGCCCGTGCGGTAATGCTTTTCAGGCGATCTGATTCAATATCTGTTGGCTGCCAAAGAATGTTTGGAAAAGCAGCCCCGTAATGCGGCACATGCTCGCCGGTTCCGCTGGCAATCTCCAGCGCGTTGCCGGTTGCGGGCATAAACGGGCGGATTGCCCTTATAATGGCATCACGATTGCGCAGTGCAGATGGCGCGTGCAGTTTGTGACCGTCTTGTGGAATTGCGGTGCTGGCAATTTTAGACAGGTTGGGGCGGTTCGGGGGCATCGGCTGGGCCTTTTAAGGGATTGCGTTTCGGTTTGGCGCTGCAATAGGTATAGATAAGAAAACCATGAAAGGGAAACCAATGCCCGACCTTAAAATGGACCCAAGCATCAATGTGCTGGGTGAAACCCTGAAACCTTGTTCCTTAACACCGGTAACAGGGTTTTTTCGCGATGGTTGCTGCAATACCGGCGATATGGACAGGGGCAAACACACGGTTTGTGTTCAGGTCACCAAGGAATTTCTGGCCTTTTCAAAATATCTTGGCAATGACCTGTCGACACCGCGCCCCGAATTCGGATTTGCCGGATTAAGGGATGGCGATCGCTGGTGTCTATGTGTGGATCGCTGGCTGCAAGCCCACGCAGAAGACGCGGCACCGAATGTGGTTTTGGCTGCAACCCACCAAAACGCGCTGGAAACGGTATCGCTGATGATGTTAAAAAGCAAAGCGCTGGATATGAACTAGCGCCCCGATTAAATCAGCCTTCAGACCGCCAATGCCACCATGCCGCCCGTATGCCGGGCCAGTTTTCCCGACAGCTCCAGATCAAGGAACGCATCCATGACTTGCTGGGTTGAAAGCCCGAGTTCCCGAATAATTGTGTCTTCGGGTTGGGGGGTTGGCCCAAGCATCAGCAAAATTTGTGCGGGCAGGGTTTCGGGGGTTGGCGTTGGTCTATGTGCCGGTTCGGGTTCCAGCGGTAATTCGGGCTGCCGGATTTCGCCTAAAGCCTGGACAATATCGGTCGCATTACGAACAAGCACCGCACCGTCCCGTATCAGCATATTACACCCCGAGGCCCGCGCATCCATCGGGTTGCCCGGCACGGCCATAACCTCGCGCCCCTGATCCAATGCATCGCGCGCGGTGATCAACGAACCGGATTTGGCTGCGCCTTCAATCACCACCACCCCCAGCGACAGCCCCGAAATAATCCGGTTGCGGCGCGGGAAATGGCGGGCTTGGGGCGCGGTTCCCATGGGGGCTTCTGACATCAATAAACCTTCCGCCATGATCTGTTTTGCCAAGTCGGTGTTTTCAGCGGGATATATATGGTTAATGCCACCGGCCAGCACCGCAATGGTGCCTGTATCCAGCGCCGCCTTGTGGCAAGCCGTATCAATACCCCGCGCCAGACCGGATGCCACACAATAATCGGCACCGCCCAAGCCTTTGGCCAGCTTGGCGGCCATACGAACCCCCAATGATGAAGCATTGCGCGCGCCAACCAATGCAACATTGGGCCGCTTGGCCAATTCAATATCACCAATGGCCCAGATAACCGGAGGCGGATCAGCAATGGTGGCAAGCAATGGTGGGTAATCTGCTTCGCCCAGACACAAAAGCCGCGCGCCTGATTTTTGCGCAACGGCCATTTCAGCATCGGCCTGTTCACGCGAAAAGCTTTGATAAGAAGAAACCCCCGAAGCCGCCGCCAGTTGGGGCAATGCCGCCAACCCGGCGGCTGCCGACCCGTGTTCGCGGATAAGCCGGATAAACGTCGCGGGACCAACGCGGCGGGACCGCGCAAGCCGCAACCAAGCCAGCCGGTCCGCATCTGATTTTGCAATTGCCGCAGCCGGTATTTTTTTAGATCGAGGGTACAAGGCCATGTATGATTCCGTATTGTGCAGGGATCACTTTGCGCCGGATTTGGTTAACGGATAATGAACAGTGTAAATACTCGGGGCCAGAAATGCTTTACGGGGTTGGTTTTGCAGTAAAACAGCGCCACATTGCCCAGATAAAAATAAACACCCCTGCAAATAGCAGAACCAATATTATATCTGCGATACCAAAGGTAATGCCGCTGGCGATAATCCCCCAATATCCCAATCCGGCAGCCAGCGGCATGGTTATGGCCAATAAATAGCTGCTGCGCGGCGGCGGTTGTTTTAGCCTGTCAAAAAAACCGGAACGACCGTTGCTTGCCTTGCGCGCCGATGTCAGGGCGGCAAAGGCCAAACCAATCAACACCAACAACCCCAGTGATAATGGCAAAAACGCCAATCCGGTAATGCCCAGCAAACCAGTGCTGATCAAACCAACCAGCCCTATTTCCAGCCAGCTGGTTTGAAAACTGTGCATGGCCCCGCGATCAGCCAGCACCATGCCACCGATCCAGATCGCGCCGGTGGCAGCCACATAGCCCCAGAACTGCGCAGGGCTAAGCGGTGCCAAGGCCCCCGCTTCGGTATCCCCCCAAAACCATGTGGCCCAAACCGCCCAGCCCAGCCCTGTTACTATAAACACGCCGATCAGCTTTGGCGCAGACAAATGCCGCATGGCCAAACGTATCAGATACCAGCCGATGATAACATCAACCAGCGCGTGCCAGCTGACGCTGGTCCAGAACCAGCTTATGGGCGGGGATTCATATGCTATCGGCACGGCCATGGCCTCGGCAGCCCAGCCATAGATTGAG
This sequence comes from Paracoccaceae bacterium, assembly GCA_026982575.1. Classification (GTDB taxonomy): domain Bacteria; phylum Pseudomonadota; class Alphaproteobacteria; order Rhodobacterales; family Rhodobacteraceae; genus UBA3077. The sequence goes on from JALSGU010000028.1 coordinate 4,543, forward strand.
CCAGCCAGAACCAGCGCCGCAATCGTCGATACCGAAAACCGGTCCATCACGATCAGGAATACATAAGCAAAAAGGCAATAATACATCGCCAGTTCCAAAAAATCCATCGGGTCGAATTCGCCGGACAAGCTGGCCAGAATCCTGCGCACAGGGCCTTCATTCAGAAAGAAATATTCCGAAAAAAACATCAACAGCAAAGCCGTGCCAAGCACCGAAACCAGCCGCCATGCCAGTGATTTTATCACGCTGACCCGCCAACTGTTAACCCGCCGATCAACAGCGTTGGTTGCCCGACACCAACCGGCACCGATTGGCCTGCCTTGCCACAAGACCCGATGCCGGGGTCCATTTTGCTGTCATTGCCAATGGCGCGGATGTTTTTCAATGCGGTGGCGCCATCGCCAATCAGGGTGGCACCGCGCACCGGATTGGTGATTTTACCGCCCTTGACGCGGTATGCCTCGGTGCAGGAAAACACAAATTTGCCATTGGTAATATCCACCTGCCCGCCGCCAAACCCGACCGCATAAATCCCGTCTTCCAGCCCGTTAATCACGTCTTCGGGGGTGTCATTGCCGCTTTCCATTACTGTATTGGTCATGCGCGGCATTGGTGCGTGGGCATAAGATTGCCGCCGCCCGTTGCCGGTGGGTTTCACGCCCATCAACCGCGCGTTCTGGCGGTCTTGCATAAAGCCCACCAGAATACCGTCCTCGATCAGCACATTGCGCTGGCTGGGGGTGCCTTCATCGTCAAAACTGATGCTGCCGCGCCGGTCGGGAATGGTGCCATCATCCACCACGGTTACGCCCGGGGCGGCAATACGTTGGCCCATCAGCCCTGCAAAAGCGCTGGTTTTCTTGCGGTTGAAATCGCCCTCAAGCCCGTGGCCGATGGCTTCGTGCAACAATATTCCTGGCCAGCCATTGCCAAGCGCCACGTCCATAACCCCCGCCGGTGCCGGTTCGGCTGAAAGATTAACCAACGCAATGCGCAATGCTTCGCGGGTGGCGGATTTCCAGTGATCCGCATCCAGCAGCAATGTCAGCGTTGATCGCCCGCCCGACCCATGCCCGCCGGATTCGCGCCGCCCGTCCTGTTCAACAATTATGGATACATAAAGCTGGGTCATCGGGCGCACATCGCGCAGATGCGTGCCCTCGGGGCGTAAAATCTCGACCTCTTGCAGGCTGGCCGCCAATGTGGCTGAAACCTGCACAACGCGGCTGTCAAGCTCGCGGGCAAAAGCATCAATTTCGCGCAGGGTTTCGATTTTCACAGGGAAACTTGCATCCGCAATCGGGTCATTATCTGTATATAGCCGCCGGTTGGTGGCACTTGGCGCATCGGCCATGGTGCCACCGCCCGCACCAACCGCAAGCCGTGCGGTTTGGGCGGCGCGTTTCAGGCTGGCCTCGGTCAGTTCGGTGGAATGGGCATAAGCCGCGGTTTCGCCGTGGATGGCACGCAGGCCAAAGCCTTCGCCAGCGTCATAACTGGCGTTTTTAAGGCGACCATCATCAAAGGTTAAGACCTCTGAGCGGCGGCGCTCCAGAAACAATTCTCCGTCATCGCCACCATCTGTTACCGACCTTAAATGCCCCAGAGCCG
>JALSGU010000029.1 GCA_026982575.1 Paracoccaceae bacterium
ATCACATGGCCATCCAGCGCCAAACGGTCAATCACCGCTTTGGCCAGTTCCGCGTTATCTTCCACCAACAGGTATCGCACCGGATGCCCCTTTTTTCAATCATAACAGGCCCGTGACAGGTTGGTGTCAGGTTTGCCGCCTTAACTGACACAATGTGCGCAGCCAATAGCGTATGTCAAACAAGCAAAATTCTCAGGAGGAATGAAATGTCTAAACACTTTTTCAAAACATTTGCCATCGCGGCAACCCTAGGCATAGGGGCACCGGTTATCGCAACCGCACAAGCAGCAGAATGTATTGCACCCGCCAACCCCGGCGGCGGCTGGGATTTTACCTGTCGTCAAATCGGCAAGATCATGTTTGATATCGGCGCGGTTGATAAACCTATTCAGGTTACCAACATGGCTGGCGGCGGCGGTGGTCTTGCCTTTACCAATGTGGTGGCGGAACGCAACGAAGACGCTAACCTGATTATTGCTGCATCCACAGCAACTTCCACCCGTCTGGCCCAAAATGCCTATGCGGGCATGACAGCCGACCAAGTGCGGTTTGTTGGCGCGATCGGCATTGACCCCGGCGTAATTGTTGTGGCGGCTGACAGCCCGTTCATGACCCTTAGCGACCTGCTAGAGGCGGTTGTGGCGGATCCTGCTTCGGTTACCTTTGCCGGTGGTTCTGCGGTTGGCGGGTTTGACCATATGAAACCCCTGATGCTGTTGCAGCGTGCTGGTTTAACCGACATTACAACCGTAAAATATATCGGGCTTGATGGCGGCGGTGATGCGATCACCCAGACCATTGGCGGCTTTACCCAAGCCATGACCGGCGACATGTCGGAAATTGTTGGTTTCTTGGCATCGGGCGATGTGCGTGCATTGGCGGTTCTAACCAGTGAGCGGGTCGAAGGGTTTGAAGACATCCCGACTGCCGTTGAACAAGGGTATGATGTTGTGGCCGGTAACTGGCGTGGTCTTTACATTCCGCGCGGTGTTTCGGATGAAACCTTTGACATGTGGGCCGATCGTCTGCAACAGGTTGCCGATAGTGACGAATGGGCCGAAGCAATGGCTGCCAATGGTTTGGCACCGTTCACTTTGGTTGGCGATGACTTTCAGGCCTATATCGACAATCTGATTGTTGAAATTCGCCAGATGAGCATCGAGATCGGGGTTATCCAATAATGGCTTCTGACCGGATATTTGGTCTGGTCGTGGCAGTTGTGGCGCTTGCATATATTGCAGGCGCCACGCAAATCCAGACCAGTTTTTTAAGCGACCCCGTTGGGCCAAAAACCTTTCCAATCATCATCGGTTCGGTGGCCACTATCGCAGGGCTGTTTATGGTTTTCAAACCCGACCCCGAACCGGACTGGCCTGTTTTGCGCACCTTTGGTGCCTTGTTTTTTGCTGTGGTTGTGCTGGTTTTATATGCTTATGCGCTAAAACCGCTTGGCTTTTTGATCCCGACCGCAATTGCTGCTGGCGTGCTTAGCTATCAAATCAAGCCACAGGCTTTGAAAGCCGCCCTTTCGGGGCTTGGCCTTTCAATCGGGTTGTTTCTTTTATTCAAATTTGCTTTGGATCTGGGCCTCGTCGGCTTTCCCAAAAGCTGGACAGGTTAAATCATGGATATCATGTCAAATCTGGCGCTCGGGTTTTCCATTGCGCTTTCGCCTTATACGCTGATGCTGGCGGTTGCCGGTTGTTTTCTGGGCACTATTATTGGCGCATTGCCGGGGCTTGGGCCTTCAAACGGTGTGGCCATTCTTATTCCTATTACCTTTACGCTCGGGCTTGATGCGACATCGGCTTTGGTGCTGATGACCTCGGTTTATTACGGGGCCATGTATGGCGGGCGGATCAGCTCGATTTTGCTGAATATTCCGGGGGATGAACCGGCCTTGATGACCACGCTGGATGGCTATCCCATGGCCAAACAGGGCCGCGCCGGCGATGCGCTGGTGCTGTCTGGCGTAGCGTCATTTGTCGGGGCGTTTCTGGCCACGATTGGTTTGATGCTTTTGGCGCCTATGTTGTCGCAGGTGGCTTATCAATTTGGTCAGGCCGAATATTTTGCCCTGTATCTGTTGGCGTTCTGCACCCTTGGCGGTATGGCCAGCAACAATCAGGCCAAATCGGCGATTGCTGCCTGTATCGGGCTTGGCATTGCCATGATCGGCTATGATTCCCGTGGCATGCCGCGCCTGACCGGCGGCAATCTGCATCTGTATGACGGCATTGATTTTCTGGTGGCCATCGTGGGTCTGTTTGCCATTGCCGAAGTATTTTTCTTTATTGAAAGCCATGGCAAAAAATCCTCTATCGGGGTGAAACTGGATAAGGTCCGTATCCCGTGGAAAGACATTTATGCCACCCGCTGGACCATGCTGCGATCCTCGTTCGTTGGGTTTATTGCCGGTATTTTGCCCGGCGCTGGCGCGTCACTTGGCAGCTTTCTAGCCTATATGTCGGAAAAGTCCATCGCCGGTAAAAACGGCGGGTTTGGCAAAGGCGCTGTCAAAGGTGTTGCCGCCCCCGAGGCTGGCAATAACTCTGCCGCTGGTGGCGCATTGGTGCCGATGCTTACGCTTGGGGTTCCGGGATCAGGCACCACGGCTGTGTTGCTGGCCCTGTTGATGACCCTCAACATCACCCCCGGTCCGACCCTGTTTACCGACAGACCCGAAGTAGTCTGGGGCTTGATTGCATCGCTGTTGATTGCCAATTTTGTTTTGCTTCTGATGAACGTGCCGATGGTGAAAATATTTGTCAAAGTGCTGATGGTGCCGCCATGGATCTTGCTGCCAGGGGTTACCATGGTTTCTTTTGTCGGAATCTATTCGCTTTCGGGCAGCTATTTTGATCTGTTGTTGATGGTGGGTTTCGGGGTGCTTGGCTATGTGCTGCGCAAGCTGGATATCCCCACAGTGCCGGTAATTCTGGGCATTCTGCTGGGGGGCAAAATGGAAGACGCGCTGCGCAATGCCATGGTGATTTCAGGGGGCGATGTGATGTATCTGTTTTCTACGCCGATTTCGATCGGGTTGTGGATTGCTGCAATCGTCGGGTTTGTCGCGCCAATGTTCTTGCGGCGATTCTTGAAAAAACCCCAAGCGATCACCGATTAGATGGTTAAAGTGCTTATCCCGTCTGGCGCGCTTGGTCTGAATTATGACCAAGACGCGCTGGCAGCGGGGCTGGCAGCAAAGCCCGATATCATCGCCATTGATGGCGGTTCAACTGATTCTGGCCCTGCTTATCTGGGGCGGGGTGTTTCAAAATATTCCCGCGCTTCGACCCGCATTGAATGGCAAGGCCTGATGGAGGCCCGCGCCAAAATCAACGTGCCTTTGGTGATTGGGTCTGCGGGCACCTGCGGCACCGACAGCACGGTGGACTGGTTGGTGGAAATCACCCGTGAAATCGCGGATGAACTGGGGCAAAACCTGAAAATCGCGGTGCTGAAATCTTCGCAACCCAATACCCGCGTCATTGATGCATTGGCAAAAGGCAAGGTTCATAGCCTGCCCAATGCGCCGGATATATCAGCGGAAATTCTGACTGGATGCAGCAATATTGTGGCACTTGCGGGGGCGGAACAAATCAGCCTTGCGCTGAACACCGGCGCAGATATTATCATTGCCGGACGCACAACTGATGCCGCGATCATTGCCGCGCTGCCCTTGATGCACGGTTTGGGCGCAGGCGCGGCATGGCACGGTGCCAAAATCGGCGAATGCGGCGCGCTTTGTGCCACCAACCCGCAATCGGGCGTGGTGATTATTGAATTTGACCAAGACAGTTTTACCGTCATGCCCATGGCCAAAGATGCCCGCGCCACACCGCACACGGTTTCAGCCCATATGCTTTATGAAAACAGCGATCCGTTTATTCTATATGAACCGGGCGGGTATCTGGATGTATCAGGGGCCAAATACACGGCGCGGAGTGACCAAAATGTGCGGGTGACCGGCTCAAAATGGGTGCCGTCTGAACGCTATACCGTTAAGCTAGAGGCCGCCGCACCCGCAGGCCATCAAGTAGTTTCGCTGGTGCTGCTGCGCGACCAGCGTTATGTGGAAAATGCCGCAATCTGGGCCGCTGACATAACAAAAAAATGCAGCCAAAAGGTGGTTGATCGGCTGAATATCGCGGCAAAAGATTTTTCGGTTGAGCTGCGCCTAATCGGTCAAAACGCCAGTTTCGGCGCATTGGAGCCACGCAGCCAAACCCCAATTGAAATCGGCGTTCTGGGCATTGTCACCGCAAAAAATCAACTTTTGGCCTTGGAAATCGCCAAAATCCTAAACCCTTATTTGCTGCACCACCCGCTGACCCCGCAAGAAGAACAGCCCACTTTTGCCTTTCCGTTTTCACCACCGGAAATGGATCGCGGGGTGGTTTACAGGTTTTGCCTGAATCACGTTATGGAACTGGAAAACCCGATGGATGCCTTTACGCTGGAGGTGTTCAACCATGGCTGAACTGGGCAAAATCGTGCAAAAAATCCGCAGTAAAAATGCGGGGCCGTTCTGGCTGACGATCGATATTTTTTGCGGGTCCAAGGCTGCCTATCAACAGGCTGTAACCGGCCTTTCCAACCCCGCAATTGCAGCGGTTTTTGATATAGAAAGCACCTTGATCAAACGCTTTGATATCCCCGACCTGAATGTGGTTAAAATCAGCCTGCCAAGGCCCGAAACCCAAGGTGCAATACATGACCGCGATATGCACGGCGCATCATGGGCAGCGCTTTTTCAGGAAATGGAACTGGCCTAACCCTCAACAATTTCCTCGGCGCGGCGCAGATCAACGCTGACCAGCTGCGAAACACCTTTTTCGCCCATGGTAACACCAAAAAGCCGGTCCATGCGCGCCATGGTCACCGCGTGATGCGTAATAATCAAAAACCGCGTATTGGTCTGTTTTGCCATTTCATCCAGCAGGTCGCAAAACCGCGTGACATTGGCATCATCCAGCGGCGCGTCAACCTCATCCAACACACAGATCGGCGAAGGATTGGCCAAAAATACCGCAAATATCAAGGACATAGCCGTTAAAGTTTGTTCGCCACCAGAAAGCAGCGATAGCGTAGACAGCTTTTTTCCCGGCGGCTGGCACATCAATTCCAAGCCTGCTTCCAGCGGATCGTCGCTCTCGACAAGCACCAGATTGGCCTGACCGCCGCCAAACAGATGTTTGAACAGCATGCTGAAATTTTTATTAACCTCGTCAAAGGCTTTTAGCAGCCGCTCACGGCCCTCTGAATTCAGGTTGGCAATGCCGTGGCGCAGTTTTTTGACCGCTGCTTCAAGGTCGTTTTTCTCGCTGTTCAGGTTTTCAAATTCTTCTTGCACCTCGCGCGCGTCTTCCTCGGCCCGCAAATTGACCGCCCCCAGGGAATCGCGCTGGCGGCGCAGCCGCGCCACATCGTTTTCGATACGCTCGGCATCGGGCATTTTATCGGGGTCTGCCTCCAGCGTTTCCAACAATGCATTCGGGGTTACGCCGGTTTCATCCAGCACCCGATCCGCGGCCACATCCACCCGGATTACCGCGGCCTCGTTTACCGCATCAGCCCGCGCCCGTGCTTCGCGGGCATCTGCGGCACCGCGTTCCGCGCTCCGCTCGGCTTCCTCGGCTTGGCGCAAAGCGGTTTCACCCAAGGCCAATGCATCAGCCGCAGCCCTGCGGCGGCTTTCGGCTTTTTCAACGGCTTTGCCCATTTCATCGCGCCGCGCCGTAATTTCATTTGGCGCGGTTTTTGCCGATTTCAAATCGGATTGCGTGCTTTCCAGCCGTGTTTGCAAGCTGGCCAATTGCACAGCCGCATTTTCAGACCGGCGCTGCCAGTTGATCTTTTCGGCGTTTATTTCCTTGCCGCGCCGCACCCGCGCCTCGCCTTCGCGGCGTAAATCATCCGCGATTGAACGCTTGGTCATCATGGTCATGCGCGCGGCCTCGACCGCTACTTTTTTGGCCTCTACCGCATCGCGCGTGACGTCCATATCGCCCAGATCCTGCGCCGCCAGCTTTGCCTCTCGCAAGGCATCAGCGGCCTGAACCTTGTCGTCACCACGGCGCGCCGCCGCCATTTGAACGGTTTCCAACCGCCCGAACAGCATCTCGCGATC
>JALSGU010000030.1 GCA_026982575.1 Paracoccaceae bacterium
AAGTCGAAATCTCTGTATTCGAACAGCTATTTATCGGCGCTATGCTGTCTGGTGACACCTGAATGAATCCGTCAATTCCGTGCTTATTTTCGGAAACAAGGAAAAACTGGCTTGGGTCAGAAATGCGTTTTTCAATCTTTGCCGATGTGAACTCTGCCATGACATAGTCTGCAAAAAAGGGACTCACACCATGTTTGAGATAAGTGCCTATCCAGACTTCAATCGAGATTGCGGCTATGCTCGAAGCATCGGATTCGTGTGGTTTGCGTAGCGTCATGGTTAATGAATAGCTGTTTCAGAGGTTTAGGTGAATACTGATTTTGTTGGCAATTTGGGTTCAAGCCGCTTTTGGCTGAATATTTAACGGGAGACGATCTGGCGTAAGCCTTGAAAGGGTGCCTTGCCAAAGCCACGCACCCTACAGGCTTCTGGGGCTGGCTCGTCTATTTGAGACGTTTCCCGTGTATTGCTCGATTGGCGCAATCAGGGTCAATTGAACATACCGCGTCAAACTGGGTCAGGTGGATGTTTCCGGTCAGATCATCCAGAAAATGCGAGCGCTTCAGGCGGTCAAGCACCGGGCCTTTTACTTCGGACATATGCAGGCAGACGCCTGCGTCTTTCAGGCGCTGGTTTACGGCCTCCAGACTTTCCAGTGCCGATGCATCAATAAAATTTACCGCCGGACAAACCAGAATAACATGTTTGATCGCGGGATCATTGGCAACCGCGTTGTTGATGGTGTCTTCCAGAAATTTTGCATTGGGGAAATACAGGCTTTCGTCAATGCGGATTGAATGGATCGATGGGCTGGTAATAACCTTGTGACGGTTGATATTGCGAAAATGCTCGGTGCCCGGAACCTGACCTACCACTGCAAAATGCGGGCGCGAGGTGCGATAAAGATGCAGAAATATCGACAGGCCAACCCCGACCATAATGCCCATTTCCACGCCAAAGCCCAAGGTCACCAATATGGTGGCCGCCATGGCTGAAAAATCGGTTTTGGAATAGTTCCATGTGCGTTTTATGGCCCCCAGATCAACAAGGCTCAGCACTGCAACAATGATGGTTGCCGCCAGCGTGGCCTTTGGCAAAAAATGCAAAAGCGGCGTTAGAAACAGCGTTGCGATGGCAATGCCAATGGCGGTATAGGCCCCTGCCGCAGGGGTTTGGGCACCCGCATCAAAATTCACTACCGAGCGCGAAAACCCGCCGGTAACCGGAAAACCACCCGACATGGCCGAGCCGACATTGGCCGCGCCAAGCGCGATCAGTTCCTGATCCGGGTCAATGCGTTGCCGGCGTTTGGCCGCCAAGGTCGACGCCACCGAAATGGTTTCCACATAGCCAATGATAGAAATCAGCAATGCGGGCGTGGCAACCTGCATCCACAAATCAAGATCAAGCGGTGGCACGCTGGGGGTTGGCAGCCCGCGCGGGATTTCCCCGACAATGCGCACGCCCTCCACATCCAGTGCAAACAGCCAGACCGCAATTGTGGTTGCCGCAACAGCCACAACAGGGCCGGTTTTGGCCAATATATCGGTAAGTTTGGGGTTATGTATAAATTTGGCCAGCGTCGGTTTCAGGTATTTTCGGCTCCAGAATAAAAACGCGGTGGCCGAAACGCCGATGGTCAGGGTCGTGGTATTGGTTTCACCGATATGCGCCACCATCGAAACCGCAAGTTCATACAGGTTGTGGCCTTTGGCATCGATACCGAAAATATGTTTTAGCTGGCTGGCGGCAATGATAATGCCCGAGGCCGTGATAAACCCCGAAATCACCGGATGCGACAGGAAATTGGCCAGAAACCCCAGCCGCAAAAACCCCATGACCAGCAGCATCAGCCCCGAAATCAGCGCCAGCGCAATGGCGGCGGCGTAATATTCAGGCGTGCCTTGTGATGCCAGTTCACCCACAGCGGCGGCGGTCATAAGCGATGCCACCGCCACAGGGCCAACCGCCAGCGCGCGGCTGGTGCCAAAAACCGTATAGATCAGCAATGGCGCGATCGAGGCATAAAGCCCGACCTCGGCCGGAAGACCCGCCAGCAGCGCATAGGCCAGCGATTGCGGGATCAGCATGATGGTCACGATTACCGCCGCCATCATATCTTGTGAAAGCGTGTCGCGGGAATAGGTTTTGGACCATTCAAGAATGGGGAAATATCGTCTGAACATTTTACTATTTTTCAAAAATGTCAAAGGGGAAAAACCCCTTTGACAGGATTGGCGGCGCGTTACTTTTGCGCCATTTTCCAAAGCATGGAACAGCGATTGCCGGATCGGCAATAGGCCAGAACTTTGCCGTTATCAGCAGTCACCGCTTTGCGGAATTTATCCAGCGTATCGGGGGCCATACCGTTATGGGACATCGGCACAAAAAAGAATTTCAGACCGGCCTTTTTGGCGGCGCGTTCAATTTGCGCTGCACTTGGCTGGCCGGATTCCTCGTTGTCGGGGCGATTGCACATGATTGTATCAAACCCGAACGCCTTGGCATCTGCAACATCAGCCACAGTGATCTGGGCGCAAACCATATAGTTTTCGTTAATCTGGCTGACCCGCATATTGCCTATTTCCGCCTTTTTGTTCCGTTTGAACCAGTTAAAGAACATTGACCGGCACCTTCAGGTAAACTTGGCCGTTTTCTTCGGGATCGGGCATGTTGCCTGCCCGCATATTGACCTGAATAGAGGGCACAATCAATTTCGGCAAGGCCAGCTGGGCATCGCGTTCAGTGCGCATTTTGATGAATTCAACCGCGTCTTTACCGGTGCCGACATGCACGTTAAAGGCTTTTTGTTTGGCAACACTGGTTTCCCATGCGTAATCTTCGCGGCCGGGGGCCTTGTAATCATGGCCCACAAAAATGCGGGTTTCATCAGGCAAAGCCAGAATTTTCTGGATGGAATCATACAGGGTTTCAGCAGAACCACCGGGGAAATCACAGCGCGCTGTGCCGAAATCGGGCATAAACATGGTATCGCCAACAAAAGCACAATTGCCCGCAACATAGGTCATGCAGGCAGGGGTGTGGCCCGGCGTGTGCATAACGCTGATTTCCAGATCGCCAACTTGAAACGTGTCGCCCTCAACAAAAAGCTGGTCGAATTGCGATCCGTCGCGCTGAAATTCGGTGCCCTCGTTGAATACTTTGCCAAAGGTATGCTGCACGGTTGAAATTTCAGCACCGATGCCGATTTTACCGCCGGTTTTTTCCTGAATATAGGGCGCTGCCGAAAGATGGTCGGCATGAACATGGGTTTCCAGCAACCAAACCGGTTCAAGGTTGTTTTTCTTGACAAAATCAATGATTTCATCAGCTGATTTTGTATCGGTTCTGCCCGATGCATAATCAAAATCCAGCACCGAATCGATGATGGCACATTTGTTGCTGTTCGGGTCTTTGAAAACGTAAGAAACCGTGTTGGTCGCGTTATCAAAAAATGAGGTTACTTCGGGTTTCATTTTATTCTCCTGAAATCTGGGTTGGGGTTAATATAGGGGGATCTAAACATATTACAAGAATTGAATATGAAAAAATATTGCTAAACGAAATATGGACCGACAAGCATGATCAGGCAAGTCAACAGGCCACCGGCAGGAACCCAGATACGCACCGTGTAAATTCCGCTCGGGGCTTGGGTTTGCCTTATTTTTATGACAATCAGTGACAGGTTTATCAATGCGAATACCAAAAGGATTAGCCGTGTGGTGGTTTGGGCAAGGCTTCCGATCGGGAAAAACAGCGCAAGCACCAGAATAATGCCGGTAATCAAAGTTGTCGAAAGCACTGGCGTTTTGGTTTTTACATTTATTTTTGCAAAAAATGCGGGAATGCTGCCTTGTTTGCCCAGCCCGTAAAGCACCCGCGCGGCCATTACGATCTGGATCACAATACCGTTCAGTGTGGCAACAACCGCAATCAGGGTGATCGTAACCGGAGACGCCCCCGTAAGGTTTTCAAAAAGCAGCCCGATCGGGGCTTTTGATTCGGCCAGCTCCGACAGGGGCAAAGACAATACCGCAATACTGACAACCGCAAAATACAATCCGCCCGCAACGACAAGGGTAATCATGATTGCCAGCGGCATATTGCGCGCCGGATTTTTGGTTTCTTCTACCAGATTGACCAGATCGTCAAATCCGATAAAGGCAAAAAACGCAATGATGCTGGTGGCAAAAATAGCGCCATAGGCGGCACCATCCCCAAAATCGGGGATCACCTCGGGCAGGCGGGTTAGAATATCGGGCTGGGCATAAAACCCTGCAATAATAATCACCAGCAGGCCCAGAATTTCAAGCACCGTAAAAACGGCTGCGAACATAACCGATTGTTGAACCCCCCAGGCAGCAATGGCGCCCATCAGCAAAACAATGATCAGAATAATAACCGTATTTGGTAGATCAATCAAAGCGCTGACATATCCAGCGCCGCCAAGGGTAATGGTGGCTGCGGCCACAATTGCCGACAGGATAACAACACCGCCGGTCAACAAGGTCAGCCAGTTTCTGCGAAAGGCCTGTTCTACGTATATGGCTTCGCCGGCGCTTTGTGGATATCGGCTGGATAATTCGGCAAAAGTCCCTGCGCTGAAGGCCATGACAATGGCAGCAAGCACAAAAGACATGGGGGCAAACATGCCTGCCTGGGCTGCGGTTTCACCAACCAGCACATATATGCCGGCACCGATGGTAACACCCAGCCCGTAAAGCACCAGCAACGGTAAGCTGATGACCCGTAAAAGCGCTGGTTGCTCCGCCACCTAGCGGCCCGGAATGTTCAGGTCTTTTTCCAGTTGCGCTTCTAGTTCGGCCAGATCATCGGGCGGGGGCAGGCCCTGGGCCTTTAGAACAGACAGTTCCTTGCGCAGGGATTCTTGTAATTCGTGCAGATCTTCGGGCTGATGGGTTGCCAGCTCCAGAAACAGGCGAATGCGGGTTTTGATGTCTCCGTAGGGCATGGGTGCCTCCTAATTGGCGCATGTATGACATTTGGGGGTATAGGGTAACACATCAAGACGTTCTTGCGAAATTTCATTGCCGCATTTGACACAAATTCCATAGGTGCCGTTTTTGATACGTTTCAGCGCGGCTTTGATCATGCGTTGTTTTTGCAATCCGGCATTTCCCAGCCCTTCCAGCACTTCGTCTTCTTCGCGCTCCGATGCGCGGTCCTCAAAATCTTTGGGCATGGGCTGTTCCAGCTCATCCTCGATCTGGTGCAATTTCTGGTCCAGATTGGCAAGGCTTTGGCGCAGATGTTTTTCGCGATCATTGATGGTTTTCATGGCCGTTATCCTTTGCATTGCTTGCGTTTGATATTGGCATGGTTTGAATTTACCTGCCTTGACTTGTATCAACCAGCGCGGTGGTCAGGGGGCTGTCGGGGTGCTCAAGTGCTGAAATGACCGAAAAATGGTTCTGGCCTTTGGCCTCTATGCTGCGGGTGTTTATACCGCAGCTTGTCCAGATACTGGCAAGCAAGGCATTTTGGCGCAAAAATTCAGGCCGTTCATCGGCACCGGCCCAGCAGGTCAGGTTAAACCCTGCGCGCGGGGTTCTGAACACAGGGCTTTCCAGTGTTGCGCTATTGTTGGTTAACCCCAATTCAGCGTTCATTCCGGTATGGACCAGCGGGCGCAGATCATGAATGCCGCTGATTGACACAATGTTTTTGATCCGTCCGGCAGCATTTAGCCTGACATCATCACAGCCCATGCGGCTGGCCAGATGGCCGCCAGCGGAATGGCCGGTAATGTGAATTGGGCCGGCGGTTTTGCTGGCGACAGCATCAATCGCCGTGGCTATTTGGCAGGTGATATTGGCAATGCTGACCTCGGGGCACAAAACATACCCCGGAATGGCAACCGCCCAGCCGCGCTGAAAGGCACCCAAAGCCAGATGGGAAAACTGGCCTCGGTCCATGCTGTGCCAATAGCCGCCATGCACAAACACCACCAATCCCTTTGGATTAATTGGCTGGAACAGGTCAATGATCTGGCGGGGGTGGTCGCCATATGAAATGGATTCGGGTGGATTATTCTCGCGAAACGCGGCAGATTTGGCTTTCCACATTGGCAAATATGTTTCAGCATCGGGAATATAG
>JALSGU010000031.1 GCA_026982575.1 Paracoccaceae bacterium
GCCGGAAATGCGTTCTACTTTGCCCAGATGTTTTTTGAACCGGTTCATTACCGCAATGGACCGGTGGATAAACACCGCCGCCAGCAAAAACGGTATACCAAGCCCGATTGCATAGGCTGTCATCATAAATATGCCCTTGGAAATGGAGCCTTCCTCGACCACCAGAAACAGGATTGTGCCCAAAATAGGCCCGATACAGGGGGTCCAGCCAAAGGCAAACGCCACCCCCAGCACATAGGCGCCCATCACCGAACCACCCTGATCACCGGCATCAAGACGCGCTTCGCGGTATAAAAGCGGTATTCGGATAATGTTCAGGAAATGCAGGCCAAAAAACATCACGACAATACCGCCCATGATGGTCATGGTGCTTTGATATTGCAAAATAGATCGCCCGAGCGCGCTGGCAGCAACGCCCATCAGCATAAATACGGTAGAAAGCCCCATAACAAAAAACAGCGCCGCAATCACGACTTTGCGGTTTTTACCGGATTCGACTTCTTCAACCGAGGTGCCGGCCATATAAGCCAGATAAGGCGGCACAATTGGCAAAACGCAGGGCGACAAAAAACTGATAACCCCCGCTACCACCGCAATAAACAACGACGGCAGCAATGCTGCATCAATGACATCAATACCAAACATAACAGGTCCTTTTTTTTGGCACCTTACAGGGGCTTTTTGCCAAGGTCATGCCCTCAATTGTCACATTTCCGTGGACAAAACGGCGCGCCATGATAGCAAAGCCAAATGGAATGGGATGAAGAACTGGACGCAGTCGGGCTTTTGTGCCCGTTGCCGGTGTTAAAAACACGCAAACGCCTGCAATCCATGCAATCGGGCGCGGTGCTGCGGGTGCTGGTTGACGACCCCGCTGCGCAAATTGATTTCCCGCATTTTTGCCATGAACAGGGGCATGAACTGGCTGGAGTTGAAGAAATTGCGCCGCCGTTGCGGGCGTTTTTGGTACGGAAAATCTAGATCATTCCGCCGCAATACTGTTGGCTGCGTTAATTTCGGCCAACAATACTTCACGTTCCTTCGCTGCCTGTGCCACCGCTGCCAGTTTTACATGCCCAAAGCCCCGGATTTTCAGCGGCAATTCTGCCAATGCAATCACCGCATCGCGGGTTTGCGGGGTTAGGGCATTGATCACCATATCCATATCCCCTTCATATTGCACAATCAGTTCGCGCTCCATTTTACGCTCTGCTGTGTGGCCAAACGGATCAAACACCCCGCCGCGCAGGCGTTTCATGGGGGCCAGCAGGCCAAATGCCTTCATCATCCATGGGCCGAATTCCCGTTTGATCAAATGGCCATTGCTGTCTTTCTTTGAAAACAATGGTGGCGCCATGTGGAATTTGATTTTTTGCACCCCGTCGAAATGCGCATCTACCGCCAATTGCAAGGTTTCGCGGTGCAGGCGCGCCACCTCGTATTCATCCTTATAGCCCAGCAATTTATGATACCCCTTGGCAACAGCCATCGCCAGATCAGGGTCATTGATCGCCAAAACCCTGGCTTGGTATTTTTCCGCCAGTTTTTTGTTTTGATATTTGGTCAGATGCGCAACCCGTTTGGCAATCACAGCCTCAAGGGTTGGTGCATTTTCAACCGTGCTTTTTTCAACGGTCTGTTCGGGAAACGCCACCGCCCAACGCCCGATTTCCAGTGCTTTCAAATTGCCTGCAACCCCTGCACCATTCAGTTCAACCGCTTTTTGCAGCGACTCCAGCGACAAAGGCACCAGCCCCGCCTGCCATGCGGCGCCCAGCATCAACACGTTGGAATATATCGCGTCGCCAAGGTATTTTTCGGCAAGCGCGGTGGCGTCCAGCATCGCCAGTGCGGATTCGCCCAGCCGCGATGTCAGGGCGATGCTCATCTGGTCAGCAGGCAAGGAAAATTCGGTGTTTTTGGTGAATTCGCCGGTGATAATCTGGTGCGAATTGCACACAACACCGGTTTTGCCCCGTTGCATCAAAGACAGGGTTCCCGGACCGGCTGTGGTTACCAGATCGCCACCAATCACCGCATCAGCCTCGCCCAGTGCCACGCGCACTGCTGAAATATCGGCGGGTGTTTTGGCAATACGGCAATGCACCAGCACCGCGCCGCCTTTTTGCGCCAATCCGGCCATTTCCATCATGCCGGTGCCTTTGCCCTCCAGATGTGCCGCCATGGCCAAAAGCGCGCCAACCGTAACAATACCGGTGCCGCCAACCCCTGTGGCAATAATGTTGAACGTGCCGTCAATGGCCGGAATTTCGGGTTGCGGAAGGTCCGGTATATTCAGCTCGGCCAATGTCGGTTTTTTCACCTGCGCGCCTGTTAACGTAACAAAGCTGGGGCAAAACCCGTTGATACAGGAAAAATCCTTGTTACAGGAGGATTGGTCGATCATGCGTTTTCGGCCAAGTCCGGTTTCCAGTGGCAGAATCGACACGCAATTGGATTGCACCCCGCAATCGCCGCAGCCCTCACACACATCGGGGTTGATAAACACCCGTTTGTCAATATCGGGAAAGGTGCCGCGTTTACGGCGGCGGCGTTTTTCGGCGGCACAGGTCTGGATATACAATATCGCGGTCACGCCTTTGATTTCGCGCAATTCCTTTTGCACATCATCCAGGTTTTCGCGCGGCACCATCGACAGACCTGCCGGAAAATCACTGCGGTTTACGTCTTCTTTTTCATCATAAACCGCAACCAGTTTTTTAACCCCCATCGCCAGCAATTCACGGGCAATTTGCGGCGCGTCAAGACCGCCTTCATTGGCTTGACCGCCGGTCATGGCCACCGCGTCATTATACAATATCTTATAGGTTATATTGGTGTCAGCCGCCAATGCCGCCCGAATGGCAAGGCTGCCGGAATGGTTATAGGTGCCATCGCCAAGGTTCTGAAAAACATGAGGCGTTTTGCTGAATGGCGATTCCCCGATCCAATTGGCACCCTCGCCGCCCATTTGCGTGCAGCCGATGGTGTTTCTATCCATCCACAGCACCATATAATGACAGCCAATCCCCGCATAAGCCCGTGAGCCATCTGGAAGTTTGGTGGATGTATTATGCGGACAGCCCGAACAAAAATAAGGGATGCGCTGCGAAATAGGCTCTGAATTATCAACTACAATTGCCGCATCCAGCGCGGCGCGGGCAGTAACCAGCTTTTCGTTCACAAAACCTTCTTCAACCAGCAGCGCCCCCAGTTTTTGCGCCACCAGCACAGGGTTTAGCGCACCCTTGACCGAAAACATTTCCTCGCCGTTTTCTTTTTTCCAGCCAATCACACGACGGCCCTTGCGATCATTGAAAATGGCTTCTTTGATCTGGACCTCAAGCAATTTACGCTTTTCCTCGACCACGATAATCAGATCCAGCCCTTCGGCCCAATCATGGAAAGATTGCATATCCAGCGGCCAGACCATGGCCACCTTATAGGTGGTGATGCCCAGCGCCTCGGCTTGCGCCCCATCAATGCCCAGCGTTTCCAGCGCATGGGCGGTATCAAGCCAGCTTTTGCCAGCCGAAACTATGCCTACCTTGGCACCGGCTTTGCCGAGCATGCGTTTATCCAGCTTGTTGGCCCGCGCAAACGCCTCGGCGGCAAAACGTTTATAATCCTGAATGCGGGCTTCTTGGTCGGTGCGATCATCCATCAGGCGGATATTCATGCCGCCCTCGGGTTCCTTAAAATCACTTGGCCGCACGGTTTTGATGCGAAACGGGTCTCCGTCCACCACTTGCGTGACCTCGATGGTGTCTTTGACCGCCTTTAGCCCCACCCAACAGCCGGTATAACGGCTAAGTTCATAGCCGATTATGCCGTAATCCAGCATTTCCTGCACACCGGCAGGCGAAAGAACCGGCATCAGCGCATCAACAAAAGCAAATTCGGACTGGTGCAAGGTGGTAGAGGATTCGCCGGTATGATCATCGCCCATCACCGCCACAACCCCGCCAAATTCAGCCGTGCCTGCCATATTGGCATGGCGAAACACATCCCCCGAGCGATCAACCCCCGGGCCTTTGGCATACCAAAGCCCGAAAACCCCGTCATGGGTGCCATCGCCGCGCAACCCCGCCTGCTGGCTGCCCCAAATCGCGGTGGCGGCAAGGTCCTCGTTCAGGCCCGGCTGAAATAGAACATCCGCCGCCCGCAGCTGTTTTTCGGCGCGCTGCATCTGCATATCAACCGCCCCGACAGGGGATCCGCGATAGCCGGTAACGTAACCCGCCGTGTTTATCCCCGCCGCATTGTCGCGGGCTTTTTGCATCAGCATCAATCGCACCAGGGCTTGGGTGCCATTCAGCAAAACAGCCTTTTTGGAAAGGTCGTAACGGTCGTTCAGGGATACATTATGCAGGGTCATGGCTGGCCTCCTTAACCGCATTATAGGTCATAACCTATGACCTTTCAATGAAATTTTACGTTGCTGTGTAATTAGATTGCCAAATTGTCGCGCCATCCTGTAACTTGGCTAAAAACAGGGGCATAATTATGGATTGGGATAAATTACGCATTTTTCACGCGGTGGCCGATGCCGGCAGCCTGACCCATGCGGGCGAGGTGTTGCACCTGTCGCAATCCGCCGTCAGCCGCCAAATCCGCGGGCTGGAAGAATCGCTGAATGTTATTCTGTTTCATCGTCATGCGCGGGGGCTTATCCTGACCGAACAAGGCGAATTGCTATTTGATGCCGCCAAAGCCATGTCAAAACGGCTTGAGGCCGCATCGGCCCGCATCCGCGATTCCGAGGATGAGGTATTTGGCGAATTGCGCGTCACCACCACCACCGGTTTTGGCAGCCTGTGGCTGGCGCCGCGCATGGGGCATTTATATGAAAAATACCCGGATCTGAAAATTGATCTGATGCTGGAGGAACGGGTGCTTGATCTGCCGATGCGCGAGGCTGATGTGGCCATTCGCATGAAAGAACCGTCACAGGCTGATCTGATCCGGCGGCGGTTGATGGATGTGAACATGAAATTTTACGCCAGCCCCGAATATCTGGCTGAACACGGCACCCCGCAAAAACCGGATGATATGGTCAATCACCGCATCATCAGCCAGAATTCCAGCGCACCGCAGGTTAGCGCGGGGGCCACATGGATGTCGCCTTATCTGATGTCACCCAGCCAGTCGGTTTTGACGGTAAATAATTATTTTGGTATTTTGCAAGCAGTGCGCAGTTCGCTTGGTATTGGCGCCTTGCCCGATTACCTGACCGCCGATTTCCCCGAACTGGTAAACGTGCTGCCATCCGAGGGCAGCGCGCCGGTTCCGGTCTATCTGGCCTATCCCGAAGAACTGAAACAATCAAAACGAATCGAAGTATTCAAAGAATTTGTGTTAAAAGAGGTCATCGCCTATCGTCGCCAAATGCGCGGAAAATAGGTTTATTTACGTTATATCAATACTTTGGGTTTAGCTATGCGTATGAGCGATAGCGGGTATGCATGGTTTTTTGCGAATTTCTATTGAACGGTGCAGATAGCCACCCTATATCACTCTCGAAGCAGACGAGTTCTTCTCGTCTTCGTTTCATACCTCCCTGTTGGACTTGGGCCGAGCTTTGCTCGGCCTTTTTTTTGGCCAACCTTCATGACCGGCAAAATTTACCCTTGCGCCGCGATTGAAATACCGCAAAAACCATAACGAACCCCAAGACGGTCTGAAAACAAATGCGTTCTGAAAATATCAAAAGCGCGGCCCTGATGATGGGCAGCATGGCAGGGTTTGTTGTCTCGGATATGTTTATGAAACTGGCTGGCGACGGCATGGGGTTTTATCAGGTTATTGCGGTGCGCGGGGTTATGGCCACGGCCTTGATCGCGCTGTTTGCCCTGTGGCGCGGCGGGTTGTTTTATATGCCCGCCAAAAAAGACCGTGGGTTGATTCTGGTTCGCAGCGCCACCGAAATTGGCGCCACTATTTGTTTTTTAACCGCGCTTTACCATATGCCTTTGGCAAATATCACCGCGATCATGCAATCTTTGCCATTATCCATTACCTTGGCGGCAGCAGTATTT
>JALSGU010000032.1 GCA_026982575.1 Paracoccaceae bacterium
TCAAAGATCCAGGGCAAGGACATCAGCGCATTATCACTCAGATCATTTAGCGCGCGCGTCAGCTCGAACGGCTTTAGCCCGCCGAGATAACCGATCACGGATTTCGCGTCTCGCCGCGACAAGATCAAGCGCCGTTTGTTCCGGCTGGCCTTTCCCGCGTGTTTCAAGGGCGATCTCCATATCGGCAATCTGGTTTACAGTTTTCATGTGCAAAGCGATTATCTTTTGCTGTTCAACCGAGGGTTCCGCAGAATCCAGCCCGGTTTCCATACGTTCAATAATCGTCTCAAGGCCCCGCACCAGCCGTCGGTATGAGAACCGCGCTGATCGCAAGGTTTCCATGCTGGGCTTGCCAGCAGGAGATTTTTTCAATGTCATTATTCTTAAGCTTTCACTGCTCCGCATCGGGGCAAAAACGAAAAAAGCGGCCAGTCTTTCGACTTAACCGCTTGCCCATTTCTTCCAGCTTGCACAAGTTATACCTGCAAGCGTTCGCAAAGTCAACAGCTAAATTGTAGGTTGTGCGCCCTGCGAATGGGTCCTTACAACCATTACCGCCTTAACTCGTTGAAATACTTATTTTATTGCCCTGCTTCAATCGCCCGCCACCGCGCAACATTTGCGTTATGATCCGCCAGATTGGTGGCAAAAGCATGGCCACCAGTGCCATCTGCAACAAAGAAAATATAGGGCGTATCATCAGGATTCGCCGCTGCCTCGATCGCGGCGCGTCCCGGATTGGCAATCGGCGTGGGCGGCAGACCGGCAATTCGATAGGTGTTATAGGGCGTCTCGCGGTCCAGCTCGCTCTGGCGCAGGCCTCTGCCCAGAACTTCGCGGCCAAGGGTAATGCCGTAAATCACCGTCGGATCGGTTTGCATACGCATGCCCAGCCGCAACCGGTTCACAAACACACTGGCCACCTGCTCGCGCTCCTCGGCGATTCCGGTTTCTTTTTCGATAATGGATGCCAAAATCAATAATTCTTCGGCGGATTGCACCGGATGGTCAGGCATTCTGCCGATCCAGGCCGCATTCAGAATATCAAGCTGGGATTCGGTCATGGTTTCGATAATTGATTCCCGCGTCGCCCCGCGCCCGAATAAATAGGTATTGGGCGCCAGCGACCCTTCGGGCGGAATATTTGGCAATTCGCCGGTTAGCACCGGATCAGCCAGCAAAACCTGCACTACCTCAAAACTGGTCAGCCCTTCGGCAATGGTCACTTTATACTGGATGGAGCGACCGGAGGTCAGCACCAGCAAAATTTCCTCCATCGAGGCCCCTGTCGGAAGTTCGTATTCGCCAAATTTCAACTGCGAGGCCAGCCCCGAATATCGCGCGCCCAGCCGGAATATTTCCGCATTGGAAATCGCGCCGGCTTCGACCAGCTTGGGCGTAACTCTGGTTAGGGTATCCCCTGAATTCACGGTCACAAGCACCGGTTCTGTCAGCGGTCCGGGCGCATAAAACTGCGCCCTGCCCCAGCCGACAACCCCGCCAAAAACAATTGCTGCCAGAATAATAAATGTCAGCGCATTTGCTGCAACCGCCTTGCGCATCAGTCATCTACCTTTTTGAAAATAACCGAGGCATTGGTGCCCCCGAACCCGAATGAATTGCTAAGCGCCACATCAATTTTGCGTTTCACGGCCTTGTTTGCCGCCAGATCAAGCGATGTTTCCACATCGGGATTATCCAGATTAATGGTTGGCGGCGCGATCTGGTCGCGGATTGCCAGCACCGAAAATATTGCCTCGACCGCACCTGCCGCGCCCAAAAGATGCCCGATGGCCGATTTTGTAGACGACATGGTGGCGCGACTTTTCTCGCCCAGCAATCGCGTAACCGCGCCTAACTCGATCGTGTCGGCCATGGTGGATGTGCCATGCGCATTGACATAATCAATGTCATCCGGCTGCAACCCTGCACGTTTTAGCGCTGCGGTCATAGACCGGAATCCGCCATCGCCATCGCTGGCCGGTGCGGTAATGTGAAAAGCATCGCCCGACAGGCCATAACCAACCACTTCGGCATAAATACGCGCGCCGCGTGCCTTGGCGTGTTCATATTCTTCAAGCACCACCACGCCTGCGCCCTCGCCCATCACAAACCCGTCACGGTCTTTGTCATAGGGGCGGCTGGCTGATTTAGGGTTGTCGGAACGCCCGGTGGAAAGCGCCTTGCAAGCATTGAACCCGGCAATGCCAAGCTCACATATAGGTGCTTCGGCACCGCCTGCAATCATCACATCGGCATCGTCCAGCATGATCAGGCGCGCCGCATCACCAATGGCGTGCGCACCGGTGGAACAGGCCGTAACCACCGCATGATTTGGCCCCTTAAAGCCGAATTTAATCGACACCTGCCCCGAACAAAGGTTGATCAGGGACCCGGGTATAAAAAACGGCGAAACCCGCCTTGGCCCGCGTTCTTTTAACAAAATTGCTGTTTCAGCAATCAAGCCAAGCCCGCCAATCCCCGACCCGATCATCACACCGGTGCGCAGCCGGTCTTCCTCGCCCTCTGGCATCCAGTCAGCGTCCTGCACGGCCTGCGTTGCCGCGCACATCGCATATAAAATAAACGGGTCCACTTTGCGCTGGTCTTTTTTGGGCATCCAGTCATCGGGGTTAAAGGTGCCGTTGCTGCCATCCCCATACGGAATTTCGCAGGCATAATCGGTGGCCAGATGGCTGGCATCGAATTTGGAAATTGTGCCCGCAGCAGATTGCCCGTCCAGCAGCCGTTTCCATGTTTCTTCCACACCACAGGCCAGCGGGGAAACCATCCCCATTCCGGTAATTACCACGCGCCGCATATTATTCTCCCGACATATTTTTCGGACTGTTTACCCCATGCACACGCAGAGGGGCAAGGCTTGCTGTTACTGAATTTGAATGGATGCGCGATCAAACGTCATGCTGGTGACCGATCCATCATCATATTTCACATCCACGGTAATTTTTTGAACAGAACCAAGCGGCAAAGTAATGTAAATATCATGCATAGCGGGGTCGAGCGCGTTGGGCGAGGCCGTGCCTTCAAAACATTCCTCCAGCGCATAAGGCGTGTCGGCAACGTCGCTGTTGATGCCATAACGCACGCCCGAAAGGCCGCAACGAAACGTTTCCAGATGGGTGAAATACACCAGATCATTGCCTTCCCATTCGCGAATGGCCACCCAGCTGCCGGTGGTAACGTCCAGTATGGGTTTGACCTCGGCTGCGGTCATAAATTGCGCATTTGCGGTGCCGGCGGCACTGGCAGCCAGAATTGCCACCATAATCGATTTGCGAATCTGCATGGAAATCTCCAATCACTGGTTTCTATTTTACCACCCTAGATCATCACGGCCAAAAAACAAAACGGCGCCCGAATGGACGCCGTTTTGCACTGATATTAACCGGATTTATGTGTTTTCGGTCACATATTTTACCGCATCGCCGAATGACTGGATAGTTTCAGCCGCATCATCGGGAATTTCGATGCTGAATTCTTCTTCAAAAGCCATAACCAGTTCGACGGTATCAAGGCTGTCTGCGCCCAGATCGTCAATAAAGGATGCACCTTCAACAACTTTGTCTTCGTCAACACTCAGGTGCTCGACAACAATTTTCTTCAGGCGATCTGTGATGTCGCTCATGATAGTTTCCTCACTCAATGTATGGAACGGTTTTGCCGTTCCGGGTTTTCGGTTCGCCAATTCGGCGGCGCTGACTTTTGCCAATAAGGCAAGAGCACCGCAAGCATGGCCTCCGGTAATTCTCGTGACGCGCTATACCATACCAGAACTACTTGGCAAGTGGAATTGTATTTTCAAGCATCAACAATCCACATAGCCGCTGTCACGGCAAATAACCGCCATTTCAGTTGCTTCGGTAACTTGTTGCGCTGTCAGATCGGCCATTAAAGCGGCTTTTTGCAGCCACGCCATGGCACCATCAGCCAAGGAATACCACATAAAGGCGCGCAGATAATCCGGCTCCCCCTCAACCGGATCTGTATAAAGCATTGCCAAACCCGCATAAGGTTCCACTGCCCCTTGACGCAAGGCGGTTAGATACCAGAATTCTGCGCGCACATCATCGCGCGGCCAACCGGCATCATCGCTATATATCCCCCAAAGCGCCCGCTGAGATGCAAAAACCCCTTGTTCGGCGGCCTTTTCATGCCAAAAGATTGCCAATTCGAAATTTTGCGAATGCCGGCTGTCAACCAGATACAAATCCCCCAGCCGTTCCTGAGCAAGATCGGTTCCTTGCTCGGCGCTTTGTTGATACCAATCAAGCGCTGTGTCGATGTTTTCAAGCACACCATTACCATAATCATAAGCACGCCCAAGGTTATATTGTGCATAGGAATTATTGCCCTTTGCTGCCTCACGATAATTCACAAGTGCTTTGGAGATATCCCGGTTTACGCCTTGGCCGCTCTCGTATGCGATGCCCAGATTATTAAGCGCATTTGGCAACCCCTGTGCTGCGGCCAGTTGATATAACGCAAATGCGGCAACATAATCCTGCTCAACCCCTTCGCCGTTTTCATACATATAGCCAAGGTTATCCTGCGCGGAAGCAACCCCTTGCGCCGCGGCCATGCGATACCAGATTACCGCTTTAACATCGTCTTCGGGGGTGCCTTCGCCAAAATCATACATTGTCGCGATGTTGTATTGCGCCCTGCTGTCGCCCTGTTCGGCGGCTTGCAGGTAATACCCAAACGCTTGATCAAACTGGACCTCAATACCTTCGCCAAAATAATAACTGTCGCCAAGCTGGACAAGCGACCTGACATGGCCCTTTTGCGCAAGCCCGTGCCAGATTTCAAGCGCAGCCGCCCAGTCGCCATCATCGGCCAGCTTTTCCGCATCCTCAAAGGTTTGGGAAAAAGCCGATGTGGCCCAAGCCAGCCAGATTATTAACCAAGCAAACCTCAAAACATCGCCATGCCGCCATTAACATGCAAAGTCTGGCCGGTGACATATCCGGCCTCGGCGCTGGCCAGATATAATGCAGCGGCGGCGATTTCATCCGAGCTGCCCATGCGCCCCATCGGCACGCCGATCAGCAAGGCCGATTTCTGGTCATCACTCAGCTTGTCGGTCATGGCCGTGGTAATAAACCCCGGCGCAATGGCATTTACGGTGATGCCCCGCGATGCCACCTCATGGGCCACAGATTTACCCATGCCGATCACCCCCGCCTTGGAGGCCGCATAATTGGCCTGCCCGGGGTTGCCCGTTACGCCGACAATGGATGAAATATTGATAATCCGCCCCCAGCGGGCTTTCATCATCGGGCGCATAACGGCGCGCATTAATATCATGGTAGAGGTAAGGTTGATGTCCAGCACCGTGTCCCATTCCTCGTCTTTCATGCGCATAAACAAATTGTCTTTGGTGACGCCGGCATTGTTCACCAGAATATCCAAACCGCCCATGGCCTCGATCGCGGTTTTTGGCAAGGCGGCCACGGCTTCGCGGTCTGACAGATTGCACGGCACCACATGGGCGCGGTCGCCCAGTTTGGCCGCCAGTTCATTCAGCGGATCAACCCGCGTGCCAGAAAGCGCGACACTGGCCCCCGCATTATATAGTGCGGTCGCAATCGCCCCGCCAATGCCACCAGATGCGCCGGTAACCAGCGCCGTTTTACCTGTAAGATCAAACATATTTTTTCCTCCGTAGGGTGGGTACTCGCACCCACCATTCCATCAACCTTCAATATACTTGGCAACGCCCGCAGGGTCACCCACCGCATGACACGCAATGCTACGGTCTATCCGCCGGATCATGCCCGACAATGCTTTGCCCGCGCCAATTTCAACCATTTCGTCAACGCCGTTCGCCGCCATCCACAAAACCGATTCCCGCCAGCGCACCGACCCCGTGACCTGATCCACCAGCAAATTACGGATCAACAAAGGCGCATCCACCGCCGCCGCGGCGACATTGGCCACAACCGGCACGCTGGGCGTTTTGAATTC
>JALSGU010000033.1 GCA_026982575.1 Paracoccaceae bacterium
CATCATCGCGCCATGCATCCGGTGTTTCGGGGAAATCCTGCATATGAACCGAACTTTCAGCCCCCGGAAACCTTTCCAGCCACACGTCTTCCATGGTGAAGGCCAGCATTGGCGCCAGCCATGTTGTCAGGCGATGGAAAATCAGGTCAAGCGTGGTGCGCGCGGATCGGCGTTCCAGACTGTCGCCATCACAATAAAGCACATCCTTGCGCACATCAAAATAAAGGCTGCTTAAATCGGCCGTGCAAAACTGGAACAGTTTCTGGAAAATTCCCTGAAAATCATGGTTGGCATACCCCTTGCGCACCACTGAATCCAGTTCAGTCAGACGATGCAGCACAAACCGTTCCAGCTCGGGCATATCGGCTGCATCCACCCGTTCAGCATCGGTAAATCCGTTCAGATTGCCCAGCATAAACCGCATGGTATTGCGCAAACGCCGGTAACTGTCAGCCACGCCTTTCAGAATCTCGTCTCCGATACGCTGGTCATTGGTATAATCCACCTGCGCCACCCAAAGCCGCAAAATATCGGCCCCGTATTGGCGGATCACCTGATCAGGCGCGATGGTATTGCCAATCGATTTTGACATTTTCAGACCATTTTTATCCAGCGTAAAACCGGCCGTGACCACCTCGCGGTAAGGCGCGCAGCCCTTGGTGCCAACCGATTGCAGCAGGGATGAATGGAACCAGCCACGGTGCTGGTCGGTGCCTTCAAGGTAAACATCGGCCACCCCATCGGGGCTGCCATCAGCACGGTCACGGATCACAAAAGCATGGGTTGATCCACTGTCAAACCACACATCCAAGATGTCGGTCACCAGTTCCCAGCCCTGCCCGCTATGTTCACCAAGAAACCGCTCGGCAGCGCCGTCTTCGAACCATGCATCGGCACCCTCGGCCCGAAACGCCGCTGCGATGCGTTTATTCACCGCTTCGTCGCGCAGAACCTCGACCGTGCCGTCACCGTTATGTTTGATGAAACAAGACAGCGGCACGCCCCACGCGCGCTGGCGCGACATCACCCAGTCAGGCCGGTTTTCGATCATCGAATACAAACGGTTACGGCCTGATTTGGGCGTCCATTTGACGTTGTCGATTTCGGTCAGGGCGCGCTGGCGAATGGTTTTGCCATGCGTATCCATGCCGTCATTCAATTCCTTGTCAATCGCCACAAACCATTGCGGCGTATTGCGAAAAATGATCGGAGCTTTGGAGCGCCACGAGTGCGGATAGCTGTGCTTAACGCGGCCCCGCGCGATCAGGGCATTGGCCTCGACCAGTTTTGAAATCACCGCGCTGTTTGCCTTGCCCTCTTTGCCTTTGCGGTTGAACACTTCAAGGCCCGCAAAAAACGGCACGAAATCCTCAAAGGCGGAATTTTCATTCACGTTATGCGTCATGCGATCGGTCCAGCCGCGTTTTACAAAGGCCTCATAATCGTCAGCACCGTGGCTTGGCGCAGTATGCACAAACCCAGTGCCTGCCTCGTCGGTGACGTGATCGCCGTCGATCATCGGCACGCCCTCGGGGTAATCCCAGAAGGGGTCGAGATCCGCGAGGGGGTGTTTGCAGACAGCCACTTCCAGCACTTCCGTTGGCACTTTGACAACGCGGTTGAATTTGGTAACACGGCTTTTTTCCAAAGTCTCTTTCGCGAGGCCATCGGCCAAAATAAGTAACTCACCTTTGGTCAACCAGCATTCATCTTCTGTTTCCAAGATTTCATACGCTCCGTATGAAATGGCCGGATTGAAAGCAACTGCCTTATTCGACGGAATTGTCCATGGCGTTGTGGTCCAAATAACCACTGACGCTCCAACTAGGTTCTTTGTCTCGATTTCATATGAAACCGGAATAGATATTACATTGCCTTCGACTTTTTCTGTCTCAATTTCAGCTATTATTTCTGCATCAGTTGTTGTGACTTTTTCAGGGAGCTGCTCAATTTCAAACTTCACCCAAATCGTATGGCTCTGATGATCATGATACTCGATCTCCGCCTCCGCCAGCGCGGTTTTCTCAACCGGAGACCACATCACCGGCTTAGAGCCGCGATACAGGCTGCCATTCATCACAAACTTCATGAACTCCTCGGCAATCACCGCCTCGCTCTCGAAATCCATCGTCAGATACGGATCATCCCATTTGCCCTGCACCCCGAGGCGTTTGAATTCCTCACGCTGGATATCCACCCAGCCCTGCGCAAATTTGCGGCACTCGCCGCGCAGCTCGTTGATCGGCACGTCGTCTTTGTTTTTGCCCTTGGCGCGATACTGCTCCTCGATCTTCCATTCAATCGGCAGACCGTGGCAATCCCAACCGGGCACATAACGCGCATCAAAGCCCATCATCTGGTGGGAGCGCACCACCATGTCTTTCAGAATCTTATTCAGCGCATGGCCAATATGCAAATGCCCGTTGGCATAAGGCGGGCCGTCATGCAGGATAAAAGGCTTGCGGTCCGGTTTGGCACGCAGGGCCTCATACAGGTCCATATCCGCCCATTTTTGCAGCCATTCGGGTTCGCGTTTGGGCAGGCCGGCCCGCATCGGAAAATCGGTTTTGGGCAGGTTCAGGGTCGGTTTATAATCGGGGGTCTCGGCGCTCATGGCTCGCTCCGTAAATTTGGTGATTTTGGATAAGGGGCGGTGCGGAGTTTCCAAACACCTTTTCCCGGCGGCTCAGCTGAGCGCCGGGCGGCTAATTCGTATGCTCGCAGATCTATCCATGCTTGGGCTTATATGGTGCAAAAACCTAATCGTCCAGCGTCAATTAAGCCCACCTATAGATACCGGCAACAGCCTTTGGCGCCATTAGCAATATCGGTTATCCTTATTCTATTTCGGCAACCACCTGTTGATCGTTAGATACATTGAAACACGACAATTCAAAGCACCAAACGATACTATTGCTATTCAATCAACCCGACACGCCGCCGGATTTCCTCATCCCGCAGCACCACTTCCTGTCCGGCAAATTCACTTGCCGCGCCTGCTGCCAGCCATGCAATGGCGCGGGCGGGCCACTCGGCCGGAATATGCACATTCGGGTCCATTTCGCTGACAGGATTAATGCCCGATGCCTTGATCCGCACCTGCATGTCGGTTTTTACCGTGCCGGGGGAAAGGCCAACCACATCCACCACATCGCCGTTTTCCAGATGGGCCATTCTGGTCAACATTGCCGCCCCTGCCTTGGCTGCGCAATAATGGCTCCAGCCCTCCAGCGGGCTATGGGCCGCGCCGCTGGAAATGTTGATTATTGTGCCCGAACCCTGTTCCAGCATGGTGGGCAGAACCGCCCGCAAGCCGTAATAAACCGCGTTCAGATTAACCTCTATTGTTTTGGCCCATGCGGCCGGGTCGCTATCGGTTATGCGGGCAATGGGGTCGATCACACCGGCATTGTTAACCAGAATATCCACACGCCCAAGGGCATCGATGCAACGGCGCACCACAATTTCCACCCCGAAATAACGCGACATATCCGAGGCCAGAAATTCGGCTTTACCGCCTAGCTCGCGGATGTCTTTTGCAATGGTTTCAATTTCATCGCGGGATCGTGCGGTTAGAAAAACCGATGCGCCCTTTTTTGCGAATTCATGGGCGGTTGCCGCGCCTATGCCACGGCTGGCGCCGGTGATGATGGCCACTTTTCCGGTCAGGTCTGTCATGTTAATCCCAGTTCTTTTTGCAGTTTTTTGGTTAGTTTCGCGGCGATAATTTCATGGGCCGCGATAATATGTTTTTCAAACTCACCGCGCGACAAGGCATCCGGATTTTCCATCTGCACCCATTTGGCCCGCGCCAGATAAGGTGCGGGAATGATATCGGGCATTTGCGGCAATATTTCAAACGCCAGATCAGAGCATTTGAAGCTGAATTTCGGCCCCTCGCCCTGCCCCCAGCGTGAACAAATCGCAAATATCCTGCCGCCCACCTTCCAGACCGAGGCATTGCCCCACTGGATCACGTTTGTGGTGCTCGTTAAGCCGGCACAAAAATTATCGAATTCATCCCGTGTCATGGCAGCAGACTAGGCGTATATTTCCCGAACTTCTAGCCAAATTCGGTTACGTCGATCGGATCATAACTTTCCCATTGATAAGATGCCGTGACCCGCCGGGTCTTTCTGCTGCTGTATTGGATCGGCATTTTGCACCTGTGGGTCGGGGATAAATTGCGCCATGTTATCGAATTTTAACCCTGTGGGGGATAATATTTGCGCACAAACGGTTGTTCATTGGCAGGCCAGCCCTTAGTTTGATTTTACCCCGCAGCTTAGCAACAGGTTACATATGGCAGATCTTGAAACACTTTCGCAGGCCATTCTGGATGCGGCAAAAAAGGCTGGCGCAGATGCTGCCGATGCAATCGTCATTCGCGGCGACAGCCTGTCAATAGAGGTGGCAAATGGCGCGCTGGAACATGCAGAAAGCGCTGAGGGGATAGACCTTGGATTGCGGGTGATGATCGGCCAGCGCCAAGCCTGTGTTTCGGTTTCCGACAGCCGCAGCGACACAATTCAAACCATGGCCGAACGCGCGGTTGCCATGGCGCGCGAGGCCCCGAAAGACCCCCATATCGGGCTGGCAGACCCAGACCAGCTGGCGCAAGGCTGGGATGTGGCGCGCCTTGAACTGGTTGATCCGGCCGCCGCGCCAAACCCCGAACAGCTTAAACAAATGGCGCTGGAATCCGAAGCCGCAGCGCTGGCGGTTTCAGGCGTTAACAAGGTTGACAGCGCCGGTGCCGGATATAGCAAAACCAGCATTCATCTGGCCACAAGCAACGGGTTTTCGGGGGGGTATTCGCGCAGCTCCACATCTATTTCAGCCGTGGCCATTACCGGCACCGGTCTGGAAATGGAACGGGATTATAACGGCGAGGGCCGGATTTTTGCCGCCGATATGCCAAGCCCCGCTGAAATAGGCCGTATCGCGGGTGAACGCACCGTTGCGCGCAAAAATTCCAAAAAACCGCCCACCGGCGCGTTTCCGGTATTGTATGACGAGCGCATTTCATCGGGCCTGATCGGCCATCTGGTGGCAGCCATAAACGGCAGCATGATCGCACGCGGGTCAAGCTGGCTGAAAGACGCATTGGGCGAAATGGTGCTGCCCGAGGGCATGGATTTGATTGAAGACCCAAGCCGTGTCCGGGTCAGTGGTTCCAAACCGTTTGACGGCGAAGGGCTGCTGACCAAACCCCGTGCATTGATTGAAAACGGGGTGTTGCAAGGCTGGACACTGGATCTTGCCACCGCACGAAAACTGAACATGCAAAGCACCGCAAATGCAGGGCGCGGCACCAGCGCGCCGCCCTCGCCAAGTGCGGGCAACCTGACCTTGACGTCTGGTGACAAAACCCGTGCAGACCTGATTGCCGATATGGGAACCGGGCTGATCATTACCTCGCTTATCGGGTCCAGCATCAACGGCAATACCGGTGATTATTCGCGCGGGGCATCCGGTTTCTGGGTGGAAAACGGCGAAATTACCGGTCCGGTCAATGAATGCACCGTGGCGGGTAATTTGCGCGATATGCTGGGCAGTATTATTGCCGCAAATGACGGGCGCAGCCATCTTTCGCGGGTGGTGCCCAGCCTGCTGGTTGAGGGCATGACCATTGCCGGTGCCTGATCTGGATCTATTGTTTGACGCCGCCATGGCAGCCGGCGACATTGCCAAAAAATATTTCCGAAGCAACCCCGAGGTATGGGACAAATCCGACAACCAAGGCCCCGTAACCGAGGCTGATCTGGCCATCGACCGGATGTTGCGCCACGAATTACTGGCGGCAAGGCCCGATTATGGCTGGCTGTCCGAAGAAACCGAAGACAATCCCGACCGGCTGAACCACCCCCATGTATTTATCATTGATCCCATTGACGGCACCCGCGCTTTTATCAATGGCGAGCAAAGCTTTTCCCATTCACTGGCCATCGCCAAGCATGGCAAAATCATTGCTGC
>JALSGU010000034.1 GCA_026982575.1 Paracoccaceae bacterium
AAGGCGGGCCGATATTTGCGCCTGATCAGGCTTTGTCTTTTTTGTCG
Source organism: Paracoccaceae bacterium (assembly GCA_026982575.1). GTDB lineage: Bacteria > Pseudomonadota > Alphaproteobacteria > Rhodobacterales > Rhodobacteraceae > UBA3077. The sequence goes on from JALSGU010000034.1 coordinate 48, forward strand.
AGATCTTCAAACTCGGCGTCAACAACATCGTCTTCGCCAGCCTCGGCTGATGCGGCCTCGGCCTCGGCTTCCTCGGCTTGGGTTTTGTAAATCGCCTCGCCAAGTTTCATTGCTGCCTCGGTCAGATCCTGGGTGCGGGTCTTAATCGCATCGGCTGTGGCGTCTTCGTCCTCAAGGGCTTCTTTGAGGTTTTTCACAGACATTTCAATCACTTCGATCGTGGTTGGATCAACCTTGTCGGAATGTTCCTCAACCGATTTTTCGGTGCTGTGAACCAGGCTTTCGGCTTGGTTCCGCGCCTCGATCAGCTCGCGCTTTTCTTTATCGGATTCGGCATTTTCCTCGGCGTCTTTGACCATGGCTTCGATGTCGTCATCCGACAGCCCGCCCGAGGCCTGAATGGTGATTTTATGCTCTTTATTGGTGCCTTTGTCTTTGGCCGAAACCGAAACAATACCGTTGGCGTCAATATCAAACGTCACCTCGATTTGTGGCAAGCCACGCGGCGCCGGCGGGATTTCCTCAAGATTGAACTGGCCAAGAATTTTGTTATCGGTGGCCATTTCACGTTCGCCTTGGAATACCCGAATGGTTACAGCATTCTGGTTGTCCTCGGCAGTGGAAAAGATTTGCGATTTCTTGGTCGGGATCGTGGTGTTGCGATCAATCAGGCGTGTAAACACACCGCCAAGCGTCTCGATACCCAGCGACAATGGTGTCACATCCAGCAACACAACATCCTTGACGTCGCCTTGCAAAACACCGGCCTGAATGGCCGCGCCCAGCGCCACAACTTCGTCAGGGTTCACGCCTTTATGGGGTTCCTTGCCAAAGAATTTGGTCACTTCTTCCATAACCTTTGGCATACGGGTCATACCGCCAACCAAAACAACCTCGTCAATGTCGCCTTTGGTCAAGCCCGCGTCTTTCAACGCAGCTGCACAAGGTTTCAGCGATGCCTTGATCAGGTCGCTTACCAGCGATTCCAGTTTGGCACGGGTCAGTTTCATGACCAGATGCAAAGGCTGGCTGGTGTTCGGGTCCATGGTGATGAACGGCATGTTAATTTCGGTTTGCGTGGCCGAAGACAGTTCGATTTTGGCTTTTTCAGCGGCTTCTTTCAGCCGTTGCAGCGCCATTTTATCACCCTTCAGATCAACACCGTTGTCCTTTTTGAACTGGGTGGCAAGGTAATCAACAATACGCATGTCAAAATCTTCGCCGCCAAGGAATGTGTCGCCATTGGTGGATTTTACTTCGAACAAGCCATCGTCGATTTCAAGGATCGAAACATCGAATGTGCCGCCGCCAAGGTCATAAACCGCAATGGTTTTGCCCTCGGTTTTGTCCAGCCCATAAGCCAGCGCCGCCGCAGTTGGTTCGTTGATGATACGCAGCACTTCCAATCCGGCAATTTTACCGGCGTCTTTGGTGGCTTGGCGTTGGGCATCGTTGAAATAGGCCGGCACCGTAATCACGGCCTGGGTTACGGTTTCACCCAAATAGCTTTCGGCGGTTTCTTTCATCTTTTGCAAGATAAACGCGGAAATCTGGCTGGGGCTGTATTTTTCACCGTTGGCCATAACCCATGCGTCACCACCGGGGCCTTCGACGATTTTGTAAGGCACCATGGATTTGTCTTTTTCCACCAGCGGATCATTGGCCGGACGGCCGATCAGACGCTTGATGGCGAATAATGTATTTTCAGGGTTGGTGACGGCCTGACGTTTGGCGGCTTGGCCAACAAGGCGGTCCTCGTCGGTGAACCCGACGATCGAGGGCGTGGTGCGTGCGCCTTCCGAATTTTCGATAACTTTTGGTTGTGAGCCATCCATGATGGCAACGCAGGAGTTTGTGGTCCCGAGATCAATTCCGATTACTTTTGACATGATATGTCCTTTCAATTTGGCGATATTGGGAAACGGCCTGATAAAGCACCGCTTGCCCATCCCGTGTGGTTGATGGGTATATAGGAGCGGTTTTTGAGGGCTGCAACCACTTGATCAACCGCTTTTGCAGTTTTTTTGTGAATCTACAGTTTTGACGGGGGTTTTGCGGGGTCTGTCCCTATGGAAGTGGTCTTTTGGTGCCTTTTTCATTAACAGCAACAAAAATAAACGTGGCCTCGGTTACCTTAAGCTGCCTGCCGGTGGGCTGGCGGGTTACCCAGACCTCAACCCCGACCTGCATAGATGTTTTGCCCTCATGCAGAATTTCGGCATGGATAGAAACCAGATCGCCGACATGTACAGGTTTATGAAAGGTCATGGCCTCAACCGCGACAGTGGCGACCCGTCCGCGCGCCCGGGTTCGCGCGGGAACCGAGGCGCCAAGGTCCATCTGGGCCATTAGCCAGCCGCCAAAAATATCGCCGTTTACATTGGTATCAGCGGGCATGGCAATGGTTTGCAGGGCAAGATTATCGGTGGGGCGTGTCATAAATTCCTAACCGTGTCTGGATTTGCTGACAAATTGCCGGAGCCACAAATCCCCCATCATTCCGATTACCAGACAGACCATGGTAAAATAAATCGGATAGGCCATATTGGTGATCTCGCGAGTGTAATTGATAAACACCGCAAGGCGCATTTGGTCAATGGTATGAAAAAGCGGATTCCAGCTGAACCAACCCACCATCGAAGCAGGAAGATAGGCAGCGGGCATGAATTTGCCGCTCGAAATCATCTGGGCCCTGAGATAGAATTTTGAAAAAATACCAAAAGGTCCGGGGGCTACTGTGCTTGCTATTCTGAACACCATACCAAGACTGACCCCGCTGGCCCAGGCAAAGAAAAACGGGGCGATGACACCTTTGGGATTATAGATCGTGATGCCGTCTCTGAAAATAAAGACAAAAAACAAAATGATCATAATGGCGATTATTTGAAGAAATAACGTGGCTAATGCGCCTGAAATAATTGCTAAAATCACCGACATCGGGGAATGCATCATCATAGGCGAGACCGAACTGCCCGCCTTTCTAACTGAACTAAGGCCACCCATGTGGACAACAAGCAGGAAAATACCGGACAAAAGATACAGGAAAAAGTCGCCGCGAATGGCAACCGAACGCCCCATGATTTGATACATCAGATAAAATATGGTAAAAAACAGCAATATCTGTCCGACTTCGGACAGGATTCCAAGCGCGGCACTGCCGCTACGGACCCGCACATCGCGCACGATGGAGTGGTAAACCAGCATCGAAAATTTGGCAAAGCCCAGAATGATCGATTGCTGTTTAGGTGGCGGTGTCATGTTCCGGATTTCTTTTTCGTTGTGCTTGGGGTGGCTTGTTATCAACTTGCCTATAATGCACCACTAAGTCCATAGTGACACAATCAAATTACCGAAAGGCTTAGCCGTTGCAGAATGAAGAAATAGTAAAAACCATGCGTGATCTGTCTTTAAAAGCGGGGGCTTGCATCATGGAAATATATGGCAAAGACGATTTTTCGGTAAAAACCAAATCCGACAACTCGCCGGTAACCGAAGCAGACGAGGCAGCAGACAGGCTTATTTTTGCCGGTCTGTCCAAGGCATTTCCCGATATTGCCATTGTCACCGAGGAGCAATCCGATAGCCATTCGGTAACTGCGGACCGGTTTTTTATTGTTGATCCGCTGGATGGCACCAAAGAATTTGTGCATCGACGCGGGGATTTTACCGTAAATATTGCGCTGGTTGAAAACAGTGTGCCGGTGTTGGGCGTGGTTTTTGCCCCCGCCAAGCAACGGCTGTTTTATACAGATCATTTAGGTCAAAGCGTTGAAGAAATGCAAGATGGCACCATTAAACCGCTGCATGTGGCAACGCCTGACCAAACCGCATTAACGGTTGTGGCGTCAAAATCCCATCGGGATGCGGCCACGGATGATTATATCGCTAAATACAATGTCGGTGATTTCCGATCAGCCGGATCCTCGTTGAAATTCTGTCTGGTGGCAACCGGCGAGGCCGATCTTTACCCGCGCCTTGGGCGCACGATGGAATGGGATACTGCCGCGGGCCATGCGGTTTTGCTGGGTGCTGGCGGGCAGGTGGTGCGGTTTGATAACCACCAACCGCTGACCTATGGCAAGCCGATTTATGAAAACCCGTTTTTTATTGCCCATGCCAGCGGTATTGCGCTGATACCGGGCTGATCATTGACCGCGCCTGGCAATATTTCTGTTGTTATTGTCAGCCATAACCGGCCCGTGCATTTGCGAAAAATGCTGGGTTGCTTGCGGTTGCAGGACATTACCGGTTTTGAGGTCGTGGTGGTGACCAATACACCCGGAATTTTTCAGGATTATACGCCGTTTGAACACCTGAAAATCATTGCCTTTGAACAGGCCAATATTGCCAAGGCCCGCAATCTGGGCATTGCTGCAACGCAGGGCGATTTTGTAGCGTTTTGTGATGATGATGCCTTGCCAGATCCGGGTTGGTTGCGCCAGATTACCGCGCCTTTTGCAGACCTAAAGATAGGTGGCACTGGTGGCTTTACCCGAGGCCGTAATGGCATCAGCATGCAATGGGGCGCAGTAATCACTGATGTTTTAGCGCAGGAAAACCGGATTGAATTGACCAAAACCACCGTGTTTAAGCCAAACGATAAAACTTGCCCTGTGATGATCGGCACCAACTGTGCATTTCGCAAATCCGCTTTGCTGCAAATTAACGGATTTGACGAGAATTTTGCCTATTACCTGGACGATTCCGATATATCCCTGCGCCTGTCCCAAGCGGGATGGCAATTAGCGATTTTGCCGGAATGCCAAGTCCACCACAGCTTTGCCCCCAGTGCCATTCGCCATAAAAATCGCGCGCCGAAAACGCTTGAGCCATTGGGAAAAAGCAAAGCCTATTACTGCCGGAAACATGGTAAACCTGCTGATATTGATATGGCCTTGCAGCATTTTCGCGATGGGCAATTCAAACGGCTGGAACAACATTTTTTGCGGGGGGAACTATCGTCAGCGCAGATGTTTGACCTTAAAAAAACGCTGGGATCCGGATTTGGCAAAGGCAAAGAATTACCTTTGGCAGGCTCGATAAAACACCCGATGCCTGACGGGCTTGCCACTCCCGAATCTAGCCCGTCAACGGCCGCACATATTGTTCTTGCAGGCAGGGCAAATACTGCAAAATTACTCGATGAAAAAGCGCAGGGGTTGGTCAATCAAGGTTTTCGGGTTAGCGTGGTTTATCTTGAATTTTCACCAAAATATATGCAGGTCACATTTTCTGACCTGGGGTTTTGGCAGCATCATGGCGGGCAGTTTGGCAAAATCAACCGTAATGAATCCTTGTGGAAATGGCGGCGGTTTCGGCCCAAGGTTTTTGATGAATGTCACCGAATTTCAAAAACACGGCCCATTGATTATCTGGCTTTTCTGGAACCGGGAAGGTTTGACGCCTCACTTTTGCCGCAAACATTTGGGATGTCTTCATTAAATGGCTATAAGGTTCTGGATGATTCTTTGTTCTGGCGGCAAAAGGAAAACATAAAATGACAACAAAAATCACCAAAGCCATTTTTCCGGTTGCCGGGCTTGGCACCCGTTTTTTGCCAGCCACCAAATCGGTGCCCAAGGAAATCATGACCTTGGTGGACCGGCCACTTATTCAATACGCCATTGACGAAGCCCGCGAAGCAGGCATTACCGATTTTATTTTTGTAACCGCACGCGGCAAAAGCGCGCTGGAAGACTATTTTGACCGCTCTCCCGAGCTGGAAAAAAAGCTGAAAGATGCCGGTAAAACCGAATTGCTAAAAGAATTGCGCCGCACTGATATGGAAAGCGGCGCCATTGCCTATATCCGCCAGCGCGAAGCGCGGGGTTTGGGCCATGCGGTTTGGTGCGCGCGGCGGCTTATTGGCGATGAACCTTTTGCGGTATTGCTGCCCGATGATGTTA
>JALSGU010000035.1 GCA_026982575.1 Paracoccaceae bacterium
GAATACAGCCTGATCAACCGGATGTATGACACCGATATGGCCGAGCTGAGCCATAACGAAGATGTGGGCCTGATTACCTATTCCCCGCTGGCCACCGGATTGCTGACTGGCAAATATAGCGGCGATGTGACGCCGGATGGTTCGCGGCGTGCCCGCAATGAAACCCTTGGCGGGCGGATGACAGCTGCCGCGCTGGCGGCCTCGGATGCTTATGTGGAGATTGCCCGCAAACACGGGATTGATCCGGTGCATATGGCCTTGGCGTTTTGTGTGGAGCGGCCCTTTATGGCCAGCGTGATTTTCGGTGCCTCCGATGTGACACAGCTGGCCCATATTCTGAAAGGCGTTGATCTGCGCCTGAATGCGGAAATCAATGCCGATATTCTGGCGGTATTTCGCAAATACCCAAGGCCGATGTAAGCCACTTGATTTTTCGCCAGCGATTGATGTAGATATATTACATTATTAGAATGTGTAAGCAATGCATCTGGGGGAAACCAAAATGGCACTGGAACTAAACGGCGAAACCATTGAAACCAACGAAGCAGGCCACCTGCTGGAACTGGGCGACTGGAGCGAGGAGCTGGCGGCGGTAATGGCCGCGGCTGACGGTATCGAGCTAACCGAAAAACATTGGGATCTGATCAATTTTCTGCGCGAGGAATATCTGGAAAACAACCAGACCCAACCCAATACGCGCAAAATTGTCAAAGCCATGTCCGAGGCATGGGGCGAAAAAATATCGCAACGCGATGTCTATGACCTGTTCCCGGGCGATCCGTCAAAACAGGGTGGCAAAATTGCCGGCCTGCCCGAAAGCCGCCGCAAGGGCGGATATTGACAGATAAACATTGCCGGCCAAAATTATTATGGCCGGTGGTGTTGCATTATGTGGTGGGGTCATGACATTACGGCCCCATGACAACCATTCTTTTCAACAAACCCTTTAATGTGCTTTCGCAATTTACCGATGCAGGCACAACAGGGTCATCCCGCAAAACTCTTTCCGAATTTATCGACGTGCCCAAGGTATATGCCGCTGGCCGGCTGGATAAAGACAGCGAAGGCTTGTTGGTATTGACCGACGATGGCCGTTTGCAAAACCGCATCGCCAGCCCGAAATTCCAGACCGAAAAAACCTATTGGGTGCAGGTAGAGGGCGAACCATCAGGCGCCGCCATCAACCAGCTGCGCGGCGGTGTGAAATTAAGTGATGGCAAAACCCTGCCCGCAATTGTCGAGGACATGGACGAGCCGATAGATTTATGGGACCGCAACCCGCCAATCCGTGTGCGAAAATCGGTTTCGGATGCCTGGTTGTCGATCACCATATCCGAGGGCAAAAACCGCCAGATCCGCCGCATGACAGCGGCTGTTGGCCTGCCGACATTACGGTTAATTAGGTATCGGATCGGAAACTGGACCTTGGACGGGATTGAAAGCGGCACATGGAAACATGCCAATATAAGTAAGCCCAAATCAGAGGCGGGATGACCACTTTAGCCTAAACTAATACATATCATCAAAGGATACATTGTTTTGCAGGATACCGAAACCACGTGATAAATCAATTTTGTGGCGAAACCGGTTTTGTCAAAGTCAGTAACGTCTGGGGTTCGTCTTGATCTTCTTTTGGAACGCGTAGCTTTGGGGCGGGGGGCTGCCATGCCTTTAAGTGTTGACCGATCAGGGAATAAAACTCGGGAACGATACGCTCCATATCCTCGATAAAAGTGCGGGTTCCGGCAAAACGGCCAGCAAGGGGTTCAATCAGTAATATTTGGAAACTATGCGGTGCCAGCTTAGCATTTTCAGCTTGAATGGCCTCTGGGTTCTCGCGCAAAATTGATAACCGGCTTTGGGTATGCCCAACCTTTGAAGGCCAGTGCGCGCGAACAATGATACGTTCATCATCGCTTTTTATCATACGCAAAAGCCAGTTTACGCGGGCTTTGGTGGATTGTTTATCTGCCGGTGCCTTTACCCTCATTGATACATCAATGGTTCGCCGAACCAAATCCGCCTCTACCAAAATATCGGAAGCGGCGTCAGGTACTTGATAAAGTGCGGTAAGGTCTTTTGTTTCGCAAAAATTTGCGATTTCGGTTTTGAGCCGTAAAATGTTATCCTTAAGTAATTTGGGCTCAATTTTTTGGCGAACCGGCTTTCCAATCATACGCGACAATAACAAGCAAATGTCGCGTTGTTCCTCCAGCCAGCCGGCAACTGTTTCTTCTACTTCTGGTGCAGATTTCTGTAACAATGCGCCGGTCTTTGCTTTTGTAACAACATCTTTCCAGCCTTTATTCATTTGCGTAAATCCAGCAACTCCGGTTGAGGAATGTTCCAGAAAACGCACAAATTCATCCAGTATTATTTTTTGCAGCGGGTCCTCAATGGTTCCATCGATTTGCAACAATTGGCATTTTGTAAAGATAGACATCCATGACCAGTGAAACAGGTCTACCTTTCTGAGCAAGGCTTTTGACACCTGAACAGGTGGATGATCTGCACGGGCAACAAATTGATTGCTGATGGTTACAACGGTTTCAATCCCATGGTCTTTTGCAAGCTTCAAATAGCGTTCAACCTGATCCTGCTCCAAATCATTTTTGCCAATCTTGAATTCAACCAGCACCAGCCGTGTTCTGCCACCGCTTTTGATGGCAATCAGCCCGTCGGGCCGGTGCTTTTTTTCCGGATCACTTTTCAATACAACTTCGGTAAAACATTCTATTTTGGTTCGCGTACCTGTGCGGATTTTTATGCTTTGAAAAAGACTATCGGTCAGGTCTGGCAATACAGGCAGCAGCGCCAGAAAAATGGCCGCGATACGATTTTCTTTATTGGTTTCGCTAACAACCGGAAAAAGGCGGGCTTTTTCACCCTGGATCATAATTGCATCAATAGACATTTAATCGGCTCCCAAAACTCCACCCATGGTAGAAAACACCAAATGGTTGAAAAAATCAACTTTGGCCCGCAACAGATAGCCAAGCCTTGACATCTCCGCCCAAAACCTGTGTATCCAACCCCGACCATTTCCCGTTTCAGGAACCATAAAATGCACGCCTTTCGCTCTCATAAATGCCACGAACTCAATGCCAGCAATGTTGGTGAAACCGTCCGGTTATCGGGCTGGGTGCATCGTATTCGCGATCATGGCGGGGTTTTGTTTATTGATCTGCGCGATCATTACGGCATTACCCAAGTGCTGGCCGATGAAGACAGCCCCGTGTTTCATGCCCTTGAAAAGGTGCGCTCCGAATGGGTGATCCGCATTGACGGCGTGGTCAAGGCGCGCGATCAATCGCTGATCAACAAAAACATCCCCACCGGCGAGGTCGAAATTTTCATCCGCGATCTGGAGGTTCTGGGCGCGTCCGAAGAATTACCCCTGCCGGTGTTTGGCGAACCGGATTACCCCGAAGAAGTCCGCCTGAAATACCGTTTTCTGGACCTGCGCCGCGAGGGCATGCACAACCGCATGATGCTGCGGTCCAACGTGGTGGCCAGCCTGCGCAAGCGCATGACGGACCAAGGATTTAACGAATTCCAAACGCCGATTATCACCGCCAGCTCGCCCGAGGGCGCGCGGGATTTTCTGGTTCCGTCACGCATGCATCCGGGCAAGTTTTATGCGCTGCCCCAAGCCCCGCAGCAATTCAAACAGATGATGATGGTTTCGGGGTTTGACAAATATTTTCAGATCGCACCCTGTTTTCGCGATGAAGACCCGCGCGCTGACCGCTCGCCAACCGATTTTTACCAGCTTGATATGGAAATGTCTTTTGTCACCCAACAGGATGTTTTTGACACAATCGAGCCGGTAATTCTGGGCGCATTTGAGGAGTTTTCCGATAAAAAGGTCAATCGCGATATTCCGCAGATTTCTTATAAAGACGCAGCGCTTTGGTATGGGTCAGACAAGCCTGACCTGCGTAACCCGATTAAAATGCAGATTGTTTCCGAGCATTTTGCTGGATCGGGCTTTCAGATTTTTGCCAGCCTGCTGGAGCAGGAAGGCACACAAGTCCGCGCCATTCCTGCGCCCAAAGGTGGCTCGCGCAAATTCTGTGATCGGATGAATAAATTTGCCCAACAGGAAGGATTGCCCGGCATGGGCTATATTTTCTGGCGCGAAAAAACCGCTGATTCCGTGGCGCAAGAACTGGGCATCAAGGTCAAAGAAGCCCAAGCCATGTTAAAATCGGGCGAGGCCAAAGGCGGCATGGAAGCCGCTGGCCCCTTGGCCAAAAACATCGGCCCTGAACGCACCGAGGCCATCCGCCAGCAGCTTGGCTTAAATGTCGGCGACGCCGCGTTTTTCCTTGGCGGCAAGCCAAAAACATTTGAGGCTGTCGCAGGGCGCGCCCGCAATATTATCGGCAATGAATTGGGCCTGAGTGACCAGAACAGCTTTGAATTTGCATGGATCGTTGATTTCCCGATCTATGAAAAAGACGAAACCACTGGCAAGATCGATTTTGAACATAACCCGTTTTCCATGCCCCAAGGCGG
>JALSGU010000036.1 GCA_026982575.1 Paracoccaceae bacterium
CCGAAATCCCGACCGGCATTCGCTCTGCGGTGTTGTTGATTGCGCCGCTTTTGCACCTGACAGGTGGTTTTGCATTTGATCAGGACGCAAAGGGTTGTGCGCTGGGCGTGCGCGAAATTGACCCGCATCTGGGCATTATTGCCGAATTCGGCTGCACCGTTACCTATAACGGCACAAGCTGTTTGATCAAAAAACCGGAAACCTGCAAACCGGCCAATATCTGGATGGATTATCAATCGGTTACCGCGACTGAAACCTTTTTGATGATGGCGGCGCTAACCAAGGGGAAATCACGCTTAACCAATGCGGCCAGCGAACCCCATGTAAAATATTTCTGCGAATTCTTGATACAGATGGGGGCAAAAATCACCGGTCTTGGCACCTCGATTCTGGAGGTTGACGGGGTGGATACCCTAAGCGGCGTTGATTTTCGTGTGCCCGATGACCATCACGAGGCGGCAACATTTGCGGCCATCGGTGCGGCCACCGGTGGCACCTTGCTGGTCAAAACCCATATCGTTGATGAAATGACCCTGATTGTGCGGCAATTTCAAAAGGTTGGCCTGAATATGCGCATTGTGAAAGGCGGCATTCAAACCGGCCCCAGCAATTTTAAAATCGAAGAAGGGTTCACTCCCGAGATCCTGACCAAGGTCGAGGCCGCGCCTTGGCCCTATTTCCCGGCGGATATTCTGCCGCAGATTATCGGGGCATCAATTCAGGCCAAAGGCGAATTGCTGTTCTGGAACAAGGTCTATGAAGGGGCTTTGTTCTGGTCCTCGGAATTGTTGAAATTCGGGGCGCGCGCCCATTTGTCTGATCCGCACCGGCTGGTATTGACCCGCAACAAACAATTGCGTCCGGCCACGGTCGAGGCCCCTTATATTATCCGCGTGGTATTGGGGCTGGTGATTGCCGCCTTGCAAATCGAGGGGCGTTCCGAAATTCTGAATGCCGCCCCCATACGGCGTGCCCACCCTGATTTTATTGAAAAATTGCGTAGCCTCGGGGCGAGGATCGAATGGGTGGATACCCCCTGAAAGGGGGGCATACCGGCCAATAGGCCATGTTATCCGGTTGTGCCGGTATCAATAAAGCCACCGGATTGGCGGTTCCAGAAACCTGCATACAGACCATTCAGCGCCAGCAATTCTTTGTGGGTGCCTTGTTCGGCCACGCGGCCTGCGTCCAGCACCACAATCCGGTCCATCTGGGCAATGGTTGAAAGCCGATGCGCAATTGCAATCACGGTTTTGCCTTGCATCACCCCATAAAGCGTTTCCTG
>JALSGU010000037.1 GCA_026982575.1 Paracoccaceae bacterium
GGAAAAATCCGGTTCCTGCGCCAGATAGGCCACCGCATATCCGGGCTGTAAAAACCGTTCGCCACCGTCAACCTGCATGATACCGGCCATGACCTTTAGCAAGGTTGATTTGCCCGAACCATTACGCCCGACAAGGCAAATACGTTCAGCCTCGTGCACGGTCAGGTCAACGCCGTTGAATAACGGGTTGCCGCCAAAGGTCAGCATGGTTTGCGAAAGGGTTAGTATCGGTGATTGAGCCATGGCAGGCATATCGCGCGACAGCCCCGAAACGTCAAGCTATAGATGATAGCTAAGCGCGCGGTGGACAAGAATTTTCAGTTTATCCATTGGCAGGGGCATGTTTTTGGTAAACCGCACGGCGCGGTTGCCGTCAAAATCCAGTTCCGGCGCGATGATGCGAAAATCCGACATAATGGTTGTTTGACAATGGGTGAAAACCGCAAAACCGCCAGCTTTAAGCACCCCCAACCGGATGGTGGAGCCGGATTTGCTGTCCAGCGTCAAATAAGCCGGCTGGCCCCAGCGCAGGCTTTCGGTTATTTTACCGATTTTCGGGGTTTGCTGCGCAACGTCAAATATCAGCGCACGAATTTTCAGCAAAGCCTTGCGTTCTGCATTCGGAAAGCCCGCAAAAGCGTCGGAAACTGCTGGGTCGGAAAAAGAAATTTCAGTCATATGGCCCTATATCACACCCCTGCTGGCAGGTCATGTCAGTAATGGAAAACCTGCCTGTCGCGGCATTCGATATCCGGCTGATGCCCCTGAATATGCTGATCACCGCTTTTTGCGCCTTGATTTGCTCGACAGGCCTTGTCACCACCCAAAGCTATGCTTACAACTCTGCCAGATAATTTCTTAAGGATTGCTGAAAATGACCGAAATCAAACGCTCAAAAAAAACAAATATTTTTACCTGGGCTGTGATGGGGTTTCTGGCGTTGGCCATGGGCGGTTTTGGGCTGTCAGGTGCGTTTCTTAACACCGGCGGCAGCGCGGTTGCCACCGTGGGTGACGAAGAGGTCTCGGTTGATGAATTTTTTGCTGCGTTCCGTCAGGATGTTGCACAAGCGTCACAGGATTTCGGCTTTCCGATGACCCTGGAACAAGCGCAGGCATTTGGCATCGAACAGACAACTTTGCGCCGCTTGCTGTCGATTGCCGCGCTCAACAATGAATCCGGCAATCTGAACCTTTCGGTTGGCGATGATGCCGTGCGCAACGATCTGTTGTTGAACCCCGCCTTTCGCGGGCTAAGCGGCGGGTTTGACACCGCGGCCTATGATTTTGCCTTGCAACAAATCGGCCTGACCCGCGATGGATATGACGTTATGGTGCGAAATGCCCTGACCCAGTCGCTTATGCGTGCCGGTATTGCCCAAAACGGCAGCAGCAATGATACCGCCGTTGATACGGTCATGGGCTATATCGGGGAATTGCGCGATTTTGACTGGGTGTTGATCAATGCCGACGCCCTAAGCGAAACCGCAGGCGAACCCACCCAAGCTGAATTGCAGGCATTTTACGATGCCAACCCGGCCCTGTTCACCCAACCCGAAACACGCGACGTTACCTATATTGCCCTGACGCCGGAAATGCTGGCTGCAGATATAGACGTGGCCGAAGCCGATATCGTTGCAGAATACAAGGCGCGCGATGCACTATATAACACCGATGCAAGCATATTTATTGACCGGATTGCCTTTGGCACTTTGGCTGACGCCGAATCCGCAAAAGCCCGGATTGACAGCGGCGAGGCCGGATTTGACGATATCGCCGCCGAAAGGGGCTTGCTTCCGGCGGATATCTCGCTGGGATCGGTTACTGAATACCAACTGTCATCCGACGCTGCCGACCTGTTGTTCTCGGCAACGGATCTGGGCGTTTACGGCCCCGTCGAAAGCGCGGTTGGCCCTGCCCTGTTTCGCCTGAATGCCATACAGGCAGCATCCTCGACCGCGCTGGACGAGGTGCGCGACGAAATCCGCGATGCCATTGCCCTGAACGCGGCTGGCAATCTTGTGGTTGCCGCATTTGACGATGTTGATGATCTGATCGCCGGTGGTGCCAGCCTTGAAGAAGTTGCTAATGAAACCGATATGCAACTGTTCACCACCCGTTATCCCGGCGAAACCAGCCATGCCATCGAAACCCAAAGCGTATTCACCACCGAGGTTCTAACCGCTGAAATAGCCGAGGAACGCGATATTCTGGAAACCGATAATGGCGGCATTTTTGTTGTCAGGGTTGACGGTATCAACCCGGAATTTGTGCGGCCACTGGCCGAAACCCGCGATATTGCCATTAACGGCCAGATGGCGGCGCGCAATCAGGAACTGGTGCTGGAACATGCAGCCACCCTACAAAACCTGATTGATTCCGGTGCGGATTTTGCCGCAACCATGGCGGTTAACGGCTTAACCGCCAATAAAATGACCCGTATTTCACGCAATTCACCTGCCAGTGATACGCCGCCTACGGTTTTGCAGGCAATATTTGAGCTTGAAACCAACGAAACCGCCATCATTGACGATATAGACGGCGCCTATCTGGTCAGGCTGAAAAATCTGGCGCCTTATGATCGCGACAATGCCGCCACAGCCGCTGTTATTGCCCAAATCGAGGCCCAGATCGCCGGGTCGATCGAGGCTGATATTTTTGCCTACTACACTAATGCCGTGATGGGTGAAGCAGGCTTTACCGTTGACCAGCCGCTTATTTCCGCCATCATAACCCAAAATACATTGCGTTAGCAGATAATGAAACTGTTTCCTTCAGCCAGTGATTTTGCCAAATCTTTTGAAACAGGCCAGAATCAGGTTGTCTGGACCCGTATCGTTGCCGATCTAGACACCCCGGTTTCGCTGATGTTAAAGCTGACCCAGGCCCGCAAAGACAGTTTTTTGCTGGAATCTGTTACCGGCGGTGATGTGCGCGGGCGCTATTCTATCATTGGCATGAAGCCCGATCTGATCTGGGAATGTCACGGCACCAAGGCAAAGCTTAACCGCAACGCCCGTTTTGATGAAAACGCGTTTGAACCGGAACCGGATGCGCCGCTGACCAGCCTGCGCAACCTGATCGCGGAAAGCCGCATTGATTTGCCCGATGATTTGCCGCCAATGGCCGCGGGTCTGTTTGGGTTTTTGGGTTATGACATGATCCGGCTGGTGGAAAACCTGCCAAACATCAACCCCGATACGCTGAATATCCCCGATGCAATCATGCAGCGCCCGACCATTATTATCATTGTTGACGGGGTCAAAGGCGATATTACGATTGTTAGCCCTGCTTGGGTTAATTCCGGCCTGTCAGCCAAGGCAGCTTATGCACAAGCAGCGGAACGGGTGGCCGATGCGCTGCGTGATCTTGACCGCCCCGTGCGCGGCGAAATTCATTCGCTGGGGGAAACCACCCCTGTTGAGCCAAAATCAAACATGACCAAGTCTGAGTATTTCGAAATGGTCGAAAAAGCCCGTGAATATGTGGTTCAGGGCGACGTGTTTCAGGTGGTGCCATCACAACGCTGGTCGCAAAAATTTGATCTGCCGCCGTTTTCATTGTATCGGGCTTTGCGGCGCACTAATCCCTCGCCTTATATGTTTTTCTATAATTTTGGCAATTTTCAGGTGATTGGCGCCAGCCCCGAAATTCTGGTTCAGGTAACCGGCCGCAAGGTCACCATCCGCCCCATTGCCGGCACCCGCCCGCGCGGCGCCACCTCGCAACAGGATGCGGATTTTGAAAAAGACCTGCTGGCAGACCCCAAAGAATGCGCTGAACATCTGATGCTGCTGGATCTGGGCCGTAATGATGTGGGGCGGGTGGCCAAAATTGGCACGGTTAACCCCAACGAACAGTTTATAATTGAGCGTTACAGCCATGTGATGCACATCGTCAGCAACGTAGAGGGCGTGTTGCAAGACCAGCATGACGCGCTTTCGGCCCTGTTGGCGGGCCTGCCTGCTGGCACAGTTTCAGGTGCGCCAAAGGTTCGCGCCATGGAAATTATTGATGAACTGGAATCCGAAAAACGCGGTGTTTATGGCGGCGGCGTTGGTTATTTTTCGGCCAATGGCGATATGGATATTTGTATCGCACTGCGCACGGCGGTGCTAAAGGACAAAACCCTTTATGTGCAGGCAGGCGGCGGCATTGTTTATGACAGCGTGGCTGAAGACGAATTTCAAGAAACCGTCAATAAATCCAAAGCCCTGAAACAGGCCGCAAATGATGCGGCGCTGTTTGTGGATCAGCTGAATAACAACTGAATTATTGCCGCATGATCTGGCTTACGGGCACAATCTGCACCCGCTCGGCGCGCGGGCTGGCCAGCCACTCGATCAGGGCTTGTATGCTTACATCGCGGGTGCGGGCATAAACAATGGCGCTGCCGCTGGTTTGCGCGGTTAAGGTCGCCCTGTCCAGCGCATTTTTAATAGCTGCATTTTCACCGATTCCATCAATGATCCGGTGTACGCTGCCAAAGGGCTTGCTATAAAACCGCGCCAGATTGCGGGCGTTGACATCCCCCGCACCGGCAAAAGCAATGGTCCCCATACCGTTTACAGCAGCAGTTTCAATCAAAATCTGGGTGGCGGTGCCATCGACCATGATGCCGGTGCTGTTATTGTCAATCACCCCGATGGATGCCGGAACATTGCTGATATATCCGGCTATGGTCTCGCTAAGGTTTGCGTCAATCGGAACATTTTCGGGCAGCAATGTCAAAACCTCGAATCCGGTTTCACGGAAGCTGCGCGAAACCTGTGGATCCTGCATTGTGCCCGGGACAGCAAAGGTCAACGGAATGCCAGCATTAAACAACTGCTGCAGCGAGGCCTCCAATGTGTCTTCAAAAACAATTGCCAGCATCGGCAGATCGGGGTTGCGGGTGAAAGGCACCGAAAACACGTCAAACGCCTCGCCCGATGCGGCATCAGGCAGGGATGGTACTGATTCATTGGTCGGGGTAACATCCGGCCGGGTTGCAACCACAACAGGGGTCGGGGGGTCTTCCGGGATGTTTTCGGGTGTGACCTCAATAGCATTATTACCGGCACCACCACCAATATCGGGCACAGCGGCGCTTTGGGTGGCGACCATGGGCTGTTCAACGGGGGCTTCGGTCGATAAATTATTGCCGCCGCTTATATTGGGCGTCGAATCGGTATTCCCCCCCATATTGACACCGGAATCATCCGGATTTCCCGGCCCCACATCAAATGCCTGCGGCGCGGTTTGCACCGGATTATCCATCGAGGCCAGCGGCGCGGGTTCTACCAGAGGGAAGGCCATGCTTAGCCCCAGAAACAACACCACAGAAACAATTAAACCATAAAGAACACCTTGTGAAAAACCGCCGCTGTTTTTACGTCTGCTTGCCATTATCATAACCTTTTTATTTCCGGACTGAACGGGCTTTAACTTCACCGCTTTTACCTGTTATCAATACTATAACCTGCATTCGGGCCACTTGCAGCCCTAATTTGCAAAATATTAGCGAAAGAGACGCCATGCTGCTTTTAATCGATAATTACGACAGCTTTACCTATAATCTGGTGCATTATCTGGGCAGCCTTGGCGCGGATGTTGTGGTAAAACGCAATGATGAAATTGATGTGCAACAGGCCATGACGCTGAACCCGTCCTCAATTTTGCTCTCCCCCGGCCCTTGTGATCCTGACCAAGCCGGCATTTGTCTGGCGCTTGTGCAGGCGGCGGCTGAAACCAAAACACCGCTGGTTGGTGTTTGTCTGGGGCATCAAAGCATCGGGCAGGCATTTGGTGGCAAGGTGGTTTTGGCCGATGCGATCATGCATGGTAAAATGGGCAC